>DATAAP010000399.1:0-2705 GCA_036260035.1 Alphaproteobacteria bacterium
GTGCGATCCCTGCCGAGTCGTAGCCGCGATATTCGAGCCGGTGCAGTCCCTCCATGAGGATCGGCGCCGCGTCGCGTTTGCCGATATAACCGACGATGCCGCACATAGCGCTTCTCCTCTAGCCGTAGATGATCCGTCGGATCTGCCGCGCGGTGTAGGGCGGCGCGCGGAAGCGGCGCCGCGAAAGCTCCGCGCCGATCCGCGCGAAGATCTCCTCGTTGGAGAGGCCTTCACCCTGCAGCGCGCGGTGCCGGCGGCGGATGAAGTCCTCGGGCGTCTCGTCCAGGGCCGCGAGCACCTCGTCCACCAGGCGGACCGCCTGCGGCCGTTCGAGCCGGCTCGATCGCACCAGATACGCCACCAGATCCTCCAGCTCGGCTGCATCCGACATGGCTTACCTTCCGCTGCGCAGGGTCAAACAGCAACGATTTTGCCCGAAATCGGGCAAAATTCGCCATCCTTCACTGGGTTTGCGAACTAAAGCTGGATAGCTAGACAGAGAGGTACTGCGCGCGGACGGCTTCGTCGCGCATCAACTCGGCGATCGTGCCTTGGTAGCGGATGCGCCCCTTCTCGATGATGTAGGCTCGGTCTGAGACCAAGGTTGCGAAGTGGAGGTTCTGCTCGGAGAGCAGCACCGTCAGCCCCTCGGACTTCAGGGCCCGGATCGTGTTCGCCATCTGCTCGACGATCACGGGTGCCAGCCCCTCCGACGGCTCGTCGAGCAGGATCGCCCGCGGATTGCCCATCAGCGTGCGTGCTATGGTGAGCATCTGCTGCTCGCCACCGCTCATGCGACCGCCAGGACGATCGCGCATCTCGGCGAGATTCGGGAAGATCGTGAACAGACGCTCCGGAGTCCACGCCGCCGCCCCGTCCCGCGCGCGCTGCCGCCCGACCTCCAGATTCTCCATCACCGTCAGGTCGGTAAAGATGCGCCGTTCTTCCGGCACGTAGCCTAAGCCCGCGCGCGCGATTTCGTGCGGCGCCTTTCCCGCGATATCGGCGCCATCGAACGCAATGCGGCCGGAGGCGAGCGAAACCAGCCCCATGATGCTTTTCATCGTCGTCGACTTGCCAGCGCCATTGCGGCCGAGCAGCACAACCACCTCGCCCTTGGCGATTTCCAGCTCCACGTCGGCAAGGATATGCGCGCGGCCATAGTAGGTGTTGAGGCCCGAGACGGAGAGCATCTCAATGCCCTCCGTAAGTGGCGCCGGTGCCGAGATAGACCTCCTGCACGGCTTTGTCGGCGCGCACCACCTCGGGGTGGCCGGACGCGATCATGCGGCCGCGGTTGAGCACGATGATGCGGTCGGCATGCGCGAACACCACGTCCATGTCATGCTCGGTGAACAGGACTGCGATGTTGCGCTGGCGGACGATATCGTGCGCCAGGGCCATCAGGGCGATGCGCTCCTTCGGCGCCATGCCGGCCGTGGGCTCGTCCATTAGCAGCAGGCGCGGCGCGTTGGCGAGCGCCACGGCCAGCTCGACCCGCTTGAGGTCGCCATAGGCGAGCACGCCGCAGGCGCGCTCCGCTTGATCAAGCATGCCGACCTGCACCAGCAGCTCGTCGGCCTTGTCGCGGTAGAGCGACGATGCCGGCCGCCACAGGTTGGACAGCCTGCGCTCGCAAGACAGCAACGCGGTCTGAACGTTCTCGCGCACGGTCATCGAGGCGAAGGTCGCGGTGATCTGGAAGGTGCGGCCGACGCCGAGTCGCCAGATGTCACGCGGCCGCATGCCTGCGATGTCGCGCCCGTCGAAGCGGATGGTGCCGGCATCCGGCCTGAGCTGGCCGTTCAGCAGGTTGAAGCAGGTGCTCTTGCCCGCTCCGTTCGGGCCGATCAGCGCCAGCAGCTCGCCCGCATTCAGTGCGAAGCTGACGTCGTTCACGGCCTTCACGCCGCCGAAGGCGCGCGACAGGTTCTTGACCTCGAGGACGCTCATGTCGCCTCGCCGCGCCGCCGCGTCCACAAGGATTGCGCAAAGCCGGCCAGGCCCTGCGGGAAGGCGAGCACCAGCGCGATGATCGCGCCGCCGAGCACCAGCCGCCACAGGTCGGTGAAGCGCGTGAGCTGCTCGTGCAGGCCGGCATAGACGATCGCGCCGACGATCGGGCCGGAAAGCGTCTGCACGCCGCCGAGCAGCACCATCATCAGCGCGTCGACCGAGCGGCCGATCGAGACATAGGTCGGGAAGACGCTGCCTTTTGAGAAGGCGAACAGCCCGCCAGCCAGTCCTGCGAACACAGCGGCAAGCGCGAAGGCCCCCCATTGCACGCGCATGACGTCAATGCCGATGGCTTCAGCACGCAGCGGCGAATCGCGGCCCGCCCGCAGCGCATAGCCGAACGGCGCGTAGATGATGCGACGGAGCAGCAGCGCGCCGGCCACGCAGAGGACGAGGCTCAGATAGTAGAAGGCAATCTTGCCGCTCGCCCACGCACTCGGCCAAACGCCGAGAATGCCGTTGTCGCCGCCGGTCAGCGCCACCCATTGGAACGAGATCGACCACACGATCTGGGCGAAGGCCAGTGTCAGCATCGCGAGATACACGCCCGAGAGCCGCACCACGAACCAGCCGAACAGGATGCCGCCCAACCCCGCCGCGAACGGCGCCAGGACCAGAGCCGCCTCCATCGGCGCCGCGAAATGCTTCGTTACAAGCGCCGCACCATATGCGCCAAGGCCGAAATAGGC
>DATAAP010000400.1:0-6236 GCA_036260035.1 Alphaproteobacteria bacterium
GCCGCCCGGCTCATAGAGCGGCTGATCGCCGGTCTCGAGATCGATAATCGCAAGCCGGTTATGCGCGAGACCGACATTGCCGACAAGATAGTGCTTGCGCCCGTCCGGCCCGCGATGAGTAAGCGCATCGGCCATCCGCGCGAGCACGGTCGGATCGGGCCCGTCCCGGCGGGCAGTCATCAGGCCGGCAATGCCGCACATGCGTCAGGCGATCCGCACGAAGAAATCGAGATAATCCCGGACCACAGCGGTCTCGGTGAAGCGGCTCTCATACGACGCGCGGCCCGCTGCCGCAAGCGCGGCCGCAAGATTTCTATCCTCCGCAACGCGTTGCATCGCCTCCGCCAGCGCCGCGGCGTCATCCACCGGGACGAGCAAGCCGTCGCGTTCGGGCGCAATCAGGCCGCGCGGCCCGTCGCTCGCCGCGGCGACAACCGGGCAGCGATGGGCCCACGCCTCGATGACGACATTGCCGAGCGGCTCGTGGCGCGACGGGCAGAGCAGCATGTCGGCACTCGCCAGCAATGCCGCCACGTCGTCGCGCCAGCCGAGGAAGCGCACGCGCGGCAGGATGCCGAGGCGGCGTGCCTGCTCTTTCAGCACCTCGCCGAGCGGCCCCTCGCCCGCGATCCACAGATGAATGCTCGGCACGCGCGCCAGCGCCGCAAGCGCAATGTCGAAGCCCTTGTTCTCGTGAAGCCGGCCGAGCGCCAGCGCCAGCGGTGCGGCGCGCGGCGTCTCGAACTGCGCGCGGTCGAGCGGCGGGCGCGGCGTCGCGTCGACGAAGTTCGGCAGATAGTGGACGCGCTCCGCGGGCCAGCCCTGCTCGCGGATGTAGTCGACGATCGCCTGGGTGTTGCCGATCAGGTGGTCGCAGCGGCGATAGTAGGAAAGATCGTAGTAGCCGCCGAGCCGCGCCGCATGCGCGTAGCCGCCGGCCAGAAAGCGCGGCGGCATGCGCGCGGTCGCGCGGTTCATCCAGGTCAGCACGATGTCCGGCCGCCAGGCGCGGATCTCCTGCGCGAGGCGCAGCGGCGTCGCCAGATCGAGCGCGCTGCCGAAGGCGAGCTCCATCGGATCGACGCCAGCGCCGCGGAGCGCGGCCGCGCGCGCCGCATCGCGCCGAATGACGATGTGCTGCGTGAGCCCGGCGCGGTGCAGCGCCGCGACGAGGCGCACGAAGAACGCCTCCGCACCGCCATGCGCAGCGCCGGCGATCGCCTGCAGCACGCGCAGGCCGCTCACTTGCGCAGCTCTTCAAAATCCGCTGCCACGTCGTCCCATCCGCGCGCACGGTTGTAGCGCAGCGCAGCGTCGCGCTGCTCGCGCCACAACGCATCGTCGTTCAACAGCCGGACCGCTGCGGAGACGAACCCGGCGACATCGCCGGCGGGCACCACGAAGCCGGTCTCGCGATCGACGACGCGCTCGCGCATCGCCGCGACGTCGCACACGACCGCCGGCACGCCCATCGCCTGCGCCTCGGCGGCGGCCATGCAGAACATGTCGTCAGCATCGCCTGGGTGCAGGAAGACACGAGTCTGCGCCAGCTCCGACGCGCGCTCGTCCGGCCCGACGGGTGCACGCACTTCAACGCCTTCGCCCTTCATCGCGCGCGCCCGCTCGATACCGCGCGCCAGCTTCTTGTCGGCGAACACGTAAAGGCGGGCCTTCGGCACCGCCGGAAAGACCTCGCGCGACCAGAGATCGAGCGTCCAGTCGAGCGAAGCAGCACTGCCGCCCGCCCACATCGCAAACGGCGGCGGCGGGCGCAGCGCCGCACCGGCGGTGCGGAAGACCGCCTCCGTCGCGAGCGGGATGATCGCGCGCGGGCCGCCCGGGCCCCAGCCCGGATAACTCGCCGCGTGATAGACGCCCAGGAAAACCATCGCCGGACGACGTCGCGCGAAGGCGGTCAGCGGCCCCCAGCGCAGGAGCGAGAGGCCCGGACGATGCAGCCAGATCGCCGTCCGGCGCGCTTTCCGCGCCAGCTTTAGCAGCCGATGGTGGCGGTTGGCGACGAAGAGATCGGCTTCGGCTGGAACGCCCTTCGACAGCGGCTCCCAAGACACGCCGCGGGCGCTGAAGGCCTTGGCGCTGCGGGTGAAGGCGCTCACGCGATGCCCGCGCGATGCCAGCGCCTCGGCGAGTCGCACCAGCGCCAGCGCGGCATCGTCGGGCGCCCGGTCGTCCGGCCACGTCCCGTCATAGGCGAGATCCCTGTCCGCCAGCACGATCCTCGCCATCGCTCACATCCTTTAGTCGTGCGAGCAATTGTCGCGTGCCCTGCTCGGCGATGTCGACCGTCAATCCGTCCATGAGCTGCCAGCCCAGAGGTCCGTCGATCGGAGTATCCCGGACGGTCGAGGCGGACTCTTGCGTACGGATCGCCGCCGCTTTCGGCGCCCACGGCGCGGGAATTGCGCCGACAGGCGGACCGAACAGGCCCGGCGTCGGCCCGAACAGGCCAACGGCGGGAATACCGCAGGCGACGGCGAGGTAGAGCGGCCCGGAATCGTTGCCGATGAACAGGGTCGCTCGCTTGAGCACCGCGCACACGCCGGTCAGCTTGAGGCGGCCCACGAGGTCGATTGTGCGCTCCGGCGGCAGACCAGCCAGCAGCGGCGCCACGATCGGCCGCTCGTGCTCGGCCGCGAGCACCGCGATCCGCGCATTCGGCAGTGGCGCATCCGGCGCGGTCAGGCGCCGCACGAGCTCGACGAAGCGCTCCGCAGGCCACAGCTTCGGCGGCCAGTTGCCGGTGGGCCCGAGCGCGATCACCGGTCCGTCGGGCGGCAGCAGGCGGCGCGCCTCCGCGTCCTCTGCCGGCGTCGTCCACATCACCGGCGGCGGCAGGTCGCGCAGCCCCAGGGTCGCCGCGAGCGCCTGCGTGCGATGCGCGACATCGTTCCGCACGCGAAAGACATAGCGCTTGCGCGCGCGCAGAAACCAGGCAAGGCCCGAGCCCCGCAGGTCGACGACGACGTCCCATTGCGTGCCGACGAACTGCAGCCAGAGATCGATCCAGTGACCGAACGTGCCGCGCTTCACGACGGGGACGATGCGGTCGAGATTAGGGACCGCGCGCAGCAGCGGTGCCGCGGCGCTGCCGCAGGCGATGGTCAGGCGCGCGTCGGGATGCTGGTTCAACAGGTGATCGAGCAGCCCGGTCGCGATCGCGGCATCGCCGATATAGGTCGGCCCGATGAACAGGACCTTCAAGCGAAGGCCTCTTCGAACTCCGCGGCGGCGATCGCCCAGGTGCGGCCGCGGCGGAGCTGCCGGGCATTGGCACTCATGCGGTCGAACGCCACGCGGTCGCTGAGCAGATCGATCGCCGCGGCTACGAAATTCGCCTCCGCGGCGGCGATCTTCCCCGTCTGCCCGTCGACCACGCGCGTCGGGATGATCGCGCTGGACGCCATCGTCACCGCCGGCAATCCGGCAGCCTGGCTCTCCGCCAGCGTCCACGCCAGCAGCTCGCCGACCTGCCCCGGATAGAGATGCACGCGCGCGGCGCGATACGCCTCCGCCATCTGCGGATCGGGCTGCGGCCGAAGCACCATGACGCCATGCGCGCGGCTGGCGAGTGCGAGGTCGAGCACGGGCTTCACCGCTTCCGGCACCTCGGCGCCGAGCTCGCCCTTGTTGAGCAGCGAGGAATAGACATGGAGCTCCGCCCCCGGCACCGCCGGGCGGATCTGCTCGGCCCACAGCTTCAGCACCCAGCCGAGATGCGCCAGCGGGTGCGAGGTGGTCACCGCGCGTGGCGGCTCGGCCGGCGTCATCGGGTCATCTTCGAGATAGGACGCCGTGATTCCCGGCTCGATTACTTTCACGGTCAGCGCCAGCGCGTTGGTCCAGCGCTCGCGCTGCACCTCCGACATGAAAATGACCATGGGCTGGTGCCGCACCAGCAGCGCCTGCTCCGCGGTCTGGTTCAATTCCTCGGGCGCGGCGGCGGTCCACAGCACGCGGCGCTTCGCTGTCGCGACGAAATCGAGCAGGCGCGGATGGCGGAACGCGACCAGCACGTCGGTGTCTTCCGGGCGCATGTCCTCGAACGGATGCCAGGCAGCGCCGCCGGCCGTCACCGGGAAAGCGCAGCGGTTGAAGACCTGCACCTCATGTCCGCGCATCGCGAGGGCGGCCGGCAGCGAGGCAAAAGCCTTCTCAGGGCCGCCGAGGGGCTGGCTGGTCGGGCTGTAGCCGTCGAAAGGGATGGAGTCGTCGACGAAGGTGATGCGCATAGGCGGGCGGAGTTATAGGCGCGCGCGCGGTCGCTTGCCAAGGAAAGTGCGGGCCCTTGCCAAGCCCGGCCCGGGTCCTTACCTCTGATGCGGCAGTCTCCGATTCTGTCTGCCGCATCCGGGATTTACCCATGGACGATAAGGGTTTTGTCGAACTTACGCAGCGCGGCCTGCTAACGGTCGCGGGCGAGGACCGCAGGGCCTTCCTGCAGGGCCTGATCTCCAACGACATCAACAAGGTCGACGCGACGCGCGCGATCTATTCCGGCTTCCTGACCGCACAGGGCCGCTACCTGCACGATTTCTTCGTCGCCGAGATCGGCGACATCTTCTATCTCGACTGCGAGCGCGAGCGGCTCGACGACCTGCGCCGGCGGCTGAGCCTCTACAAGCTGCGCGCCAAGGTGACACTCGCCGCCGCCGAGGGCATGGCCGTGGTCGCCGTGTTCGGGCCCGGCACCGTCCCCGCCCTGCGCCTGCAGGAAGAGCCCGGCAGCGCGAGCCCGCTCTTTGGCGGTATCGTTTATGTCGACCCGCGGCTGGTCGGGCTCGGCGCCCGGGTGATCATGCCGCTTGATAAGGTCGGAGACCTCACAAGCATGGGCTTCCGGCCGGCGACGTTCGAGGCATACGACGCGCTGCGCCTGTCGCTCGGCGTGCCGGACGGCAGCCGCGACCTGCCCGTGGAAAAAGCGCTGTTGCTCGAGAACGGCTTCGACGAACTCAACGGCGTCGACTGGAAAAAGGGCTGCTATGTCGGCCAGGAGCTGACGGCGCGCATGAAATACCGCGCCCTGACGAAAAAGCGCCTGACGCCGGTGCGTATCGAAGGCCCGGCGCCGCAGCCCGGCACGGCGGTCATGCTGGATGGCCAGGAGGCTGGCGAAATGCGTTCGACCCACGGCTCGCTCGGCCTCGCCCTGCTGCGGCTCGAGATGATCGAGCAGGCGGAGAAGGACGGCAAGCCGCTCACCGCGGGCGACGCGCGCGTCACGCCGGTCAAGCCGGCCTGGGCGGCGGCCTAAGGCCAGTAGTCCGCTCGGACGCTTCATCGGGCGGAAATTCGGCGTAAGCTAGGGCCCATGGCCGAAAGCGAAGGGTTGTTCGCGCTGCTGCGGCAATCGGCGGAGCCGAAAGCGGCTGCCGCCATAGAGCGCCTCGTGCGCGAGGGCGAGGACCGGCACCTCAACCGCATCAACGCGCTCGATTTCGCGGCGAAGTACGGGCTCAACGAGGAGCACGCGATTGCCGCCTTTCTGCACGCCGCCCGGCTCGGCATGTTCGAGCTGTCGTGGAACGTGCTGTGCCCTGGCTGCGGCGGCGTGCTCGACGCCAATTCCTCGCTCAAATCCGTCTGCAAGGACGAGTATAGCTGCGCGCTCTGCGCCGCCGGCTACGAGCCGACGCTCGACGAGATGGTGGAGGTGACCTTCACCGTCACGCCGCGCGTAAGGCGGATCGCGGCGCACGCGCCGCACGAGCTGCCGGTCGTCGAGTATTTTCGGCAGATCTTCTGGAGCTCCGGCATCGATTTCCCCGAGGGCTCGTTCGAGCAGCTGATCGAGGAGGTGACGCTCGAGGCGATCGAGCTGCCGCCGGGCGAGAAGGCGATCCTGTCGCTGCAGCTGCCGCCTGAGTTCACCATCGTCTTCGACCCGGTGACGCACGCGACGCAGTTCCTCGAGGTGAAGGGCGAGCCGACGCGCGAGCGGCAGAACCTGACCGTCACCCTCAACAAGGTGCGCACGCCGACCGGCACTGTGGAGATGCGGCCCGGCCCCCTGCGCCTGCAGATCGAGAACCGCACCGACCTGCGCGTGCTGCCGTCGGTGTGGATCGCAGGCGAGAAGCTCCACGACCTGCTGGGCAAGCGCAAGCCGTTCCTGACCGCGAAGCGCCTGCTGAGCAACCAGACCTTCCGCGACCTCTACCGCACCGACACGCTCGACGTCGACCAGCGCCTCAAGATCACCAGTCTCACCTTCC
>DATAAP010000401.1:0-3835 GCA_036260035.1 Alphaproteobacteria bacterium
CTCCGGCCCGCGCCCTCCTCTCTTATGGGCAGTTCGGCATGTCGCGCGAGCCGAGGCCCATCTTGTCGAACTCCTCCTTGCTCATGCCAAGGCGCTGATCGACGCCGGGAACGAGCTTAACGACCTTGTTGTAGAAGCCGCCGTCCGGCGCCTTCGCCACTTCGGTGATGAAAGTCGTACCGATCGCCTGGCGGTTCTCGTCGAGCTTTACGTCGCCGGTCGGTGTCTTGAGCGTCATTGTCGACAGCACTTCACGATACTTCTTGTGGCCGTCGGAAAGATCCCCCTTCACCGCATCCAGCGCATCAAGAGCGGCCTTCATATTGACGTAGTACACGTAGCCGAACAGGGACGGACTCGGAAATCCGTCCTTGAAATTCGCCTTATAGTCGGCGACGAACTTCTTCCATTCCGGCGCGTCGTACGAGTCGGCGATCGGGCCGGCCGACGCGGTGCCGAGCAGAGATTCACGCCGCTTGCCACGGAAGTTCAGCACCGTCTGGTCGACGGTAATCGAGCCGCCGACCATCGGCTTGTCGCCGCCCGCCTGCTCGTACTGGGTCAGGAAGTTGACAGCGTCGGCACCACCCAAGACCACGAGAAGTGCATCAACATCGTCCGGCAGCTTGGCGATCACGGAGGAGTAGTCCTTCGAGCCGAGGGGCACCCATGCCTTGTGAGGCACCCTCCCACCCACCTTGCAGTACTCGGCCATGAAACCTTGAACCTGCGAGTACGGGAACGAATAGTCCTCCGCAATCACGGCCATTTTCTTGAATTTCTTCTCGTTGTACGCATAGGTGCCAAGGCCGACCATCCACTGCGCGCCCTCGGTGTTGAAGCGGAAGAAGTTCGGCGAAGGATTGACCAGCGTAGTTGCCTGCGCTCCGGACGAGCCGTTGATGAATGTCACGCCCGGCTGCGTCTTCGAATAGTCTTTGACTGCGATGCCTTCCGAGCCCGAAAGCGGCCCGACCATAATTTGGACCTTATCTTGCTCGACGAGCTTACGCGTCGCATTCACGGCGACGTCGGGCTTAGCGTCGGACGAAGCCTTCAGCAGCTCGATCTTCTTGCCGGCAACCATGCCGTTTCGCTCTTTTACGGCGAGCTCGGCGCCGCGCATGCCGTCCTGACCGCCCGCCGCGAACGGCCCTTCGAGCGTCGCGAGCACGCCGATCTTGATCGTCTCTTGCGCATAGGCCGCACCCGACAGCGCGATCATCGAAGCGGCCCCCAGCGCCGCCGAAAGCAGACTGCGTCTTGCCAACATCTCTCTCCTCCCTCTATTGCGGCTCGCGGCCGCTCTGTGAGTCGTTGCGAACACCTCTACTTCCGGCCTGCGCCGGCGATGCGCGCACGTGACGCCTTCACCAGGCGCGCGCGCAGGACCGCCCACCAGCCGAGCAGGCCGTCGGGCGAGAACAGGACGATCAGCAGGAAGATCCCGCCGATGAGCAGGTTGAACCGCTCGCGATCGACGAGGTCGACCGCGAAGTTCTGCAGCAGCACGAATACGACCGCCCCCATGAACGGGCCGATCGGGTGGCGCATGCCGCCGAGCACGGCGATGATCAAAATGTTGATCAGCCAGTAAGTGCCGACCGAGCCGGGCGTGATCAGGCCGTTGTACCAGACCAGCAACACGCCGGCGACCGCGGCGATCAGGCCGGCGACCGCATAGGCGGCGATGCGGTGCGCGGTGACATTGAAGCCGAGTGCCGCCATGCGCCGCGGATTGTCGCGCACGCCTTGAAGCGCCACGCCGAACGGCGTGCGGACCAGATACTGGACGAAGGCATAGCCGGCCGCCGCCCAGAACAGCGCCAGGAAATAGAACGGCAACGGATCGCGCCAGTAGATGCCGAACACCTCGGGCGGAAGCACCTTCTGGAAGCCCTGGAAGCCATTGAAGACGGCGTAGTTCTGCTGCGCCAAGTAGAAGAACGCGACACCGATCGCCAGCGTGATCATGATCGTGTAGATGCCCTCGGTGCGCACCGACAACCAGCCGATCAGGGTGCCGCCGATGATCGCGACCACCACCGCGACGAGGACCACCAGCGGCCACGGCCAGCCGAGGCTGATCTCCGCGGTGCCACTCACGCCGAAGATCGCGACCGTGTATCCGGCGATTCCGGCGACGGTCATCTGGGCGAGCGACAGCATGCCGCCGTAGCCTGCAAGGAACGTCAGCGAGAGCGCCAGGAGCCCGAGAACGAGCGCCTGCCCGCCGATCTGGAAGGTGAAAAACGGCGTCGCCGCGAACGGATAGACGAGCAGGAAGAGCAGCAGCACCGCATGGGCGACCCAGCTCGGGCGGACGCGGAGCTGCGCGCGCGGCGCAGCGGCCCGGGTCAGCCGCTCGCGCGCACCGGGGCCGATGCGGGCTGGGGCGGCCAGCGAGGCGGCCACGGCTTCGGTTCCCATCCGCCGCGCATTGAGGTTGGCGGCGCGCGCCCATTGCGTAGTCATGCGCGCCTACCGAGGATGCCCTGCGGCCGAAACGCCAGCACCAGCACCATGATCACGAAGGTGAAGACGATGCCATAGGTCGGCGCGTAGGCGAGTCCGAACTGCTCCGCGAGCCCGATCAGCAGCGCGCCGTAGGCGGCACCGATCACGCTGCCCATGCCGCCGACGATCACCACCACCAAGGACGCCAGCAGGTAACGGGTGTCCTCGCCGGGCGCGATCGATAGGGCCGTGCCGCCGACCACGCCGGCGAACCCGGCGAGCCCGGCGCCGATCGCAAAGGTGATCGCGAACACCATCTGCACGTTGACGCCGGCGGCCGACAGCATGCCACGGTCGTCGACGCCGGCACGGATCATCATGCCGACGCGGGTACGAGTCAGGAACCACCAGAGGATCACGCCGATCGCGATCGACGTGGCGAGGAGGACCAGGCGATAGGTCGGGAATTTGCCGACGATCGGCAGCGCGGTCGAGCCGATGATCCAGCGCGGCGGATCAAACTGGTAGATCTGCCCGCCGAAGATCCACAGCATGATGTCCGCCAGCATGATCGAGATGGCGATCGTCGCCATTGTCTGGCGCAGATCCTGCCCCTGCATGAAGCGGAACATGAACACCTGCAGGAGCAGGCCGAACAGCGCCGCGGAAAGGAAGCCCGCCGCGACTGCGAGCAGCCAGGACTCCGTCTCGTCCCCCACCACCCAGCCGACATAGGCGCCGAGGAGGTAGAGCGACCCGTGCGCGAGATTGACGTTGCGCAGTAGGCCGAACACGAGCGTGAAACCGCTGGCGACAAGGAAATAGAGCGCTGCCAGGGTTAGGCCGTTCAGGAAGGTGACGGCGAAGAGCCGCGCGCTGTCGGTGACGGCCCAGACGACGAAGACCGCGAGCGGCGCGCCGATCGCGACAGTCCAGAACCATGTCCAGAAGCGCGGCATGCCTCAGGCCACCGAGCGCGCGTAGCCGGCGCGTGTACTCACCGCCGGCGCCTTGTGGAACACGCCGTCCTTCATTACCGCAAGGATCTTGCTCTGGTCGAGCAGGATGGCGAGGTTGCTCACCGGATCACCATCGACCAGCAGCAGATCGGCGAGGTAGCCCTCCTTCACTTGCCCTAGCTCGCCGCCCTTCATCATGATCTCGCCGCCATGCTTGGTCGCGGCGACGATCGCCTCCATCGGCGTCATCCCGGCGTACTTGACCAGATATTGCAGGTCGCGCGCGTTCTCGCCGTGCTTGGCCCAGGCGAAGCCGTAATCGCCGCCGGGCAGCACGCGCACGCCGCGTTGCTTGAGCTTGCGCATCGTCTCGATCGTGGCGTCGAGGTCGCGTTCCGTGCGCGCCCGCGCTTCGGCGC
>DATAAP010000402.1:0-2529 GCA_036260035.1 Alphaproteobacteria bacterium
GCGCACGAAAGCGCGGCGGTTGGCAACCGGCGTCAGCGAATCCTGGTCGGCAAGCTGCTCGAGATAAGAGATGCGCTGCTGGCTCTGCTGCAGCTCGCGGCGCAGCTTGTCTACCTCTTGCATGAGCGCCATGATCGCCGCCCGCACTTTGGGCGTGAATTCGGCCTCCGGGATGCCCATCACCTGGGTCGTCACGGACGGCTCGGGTGCGTTCTCAGCCTGGCGCGAACGGGATGCCGCGGCAGCCTTGCGGACCGGCTGCACCGATTCGACACCCCCTATCCGCTTGTTGTCGCCGACTTTCATGCTGGGCGGTACTCAGTTTTGCTGCGCGGCAGGCCTCGGCATAGGTCGAAATCCGCCACGACCGAGAACATACCGTAAATATGGTTTACCAGAAATTGCCATCCCGGGCCCCCTCACTATAATGCCGGCCCTCGCCGAAAGGTATAGCTCGGGGGCGCGGCAAAATAATGGCAGCACAATTGGTTAGCGTCGGGATCATCATGGGGAGCCAGTCCGATTGGGAGACCATGCGCCACGCCGCGGAGACCTTGGAGAAGCTTGGAATCAAGGCCGAAAAGCGCATCGTATCGGCGCACCGCACGCCCAAGCGTCTTTACGATTACGCCACGGGTGCGCGGGGGCGCGGCCTCAAAGTGATCATCGCCGGCGCCGGGGGTGCCGCCCACCTTCCCGGCATGGCCGCCGCGTTAACCTCGCTTCCGGTGTTCGGCGTGCCGGTCGAGAGCAGGACCCTCAAGGGTCTCGACAGCCTGCTGTCGATCGCCCAGATGCCGGCCGGCATCCCGGTCGGCACGCTCGCAATCGGCCGCGCCGGCGCGGTGAATGCCGCCCTATTGGCGGCCGCGGTGCTCGGGCTCGAGGACAAGAAGGTCGCGCGTGCGCTCGACCGCTACCGTGCCGCACAGACGGCCGCGGTCGGCAAGGTTCCCGTCGACGGCAAGGATGCGCACCGGTGAACGTGATCGCACCGGGCGCCACGATCGGGATTCTCGGGGGCGGCCAGCTTGGCCGCATGACCGCGCTCGCCGCGGCACGGCTCGGCTATCGCTGCCGCATCTTCACCCCGGAGCGCGACTCGCCCGCCTCGCATGTCGCGCTCGGAACCACCGTCGCCGACTACAAGGACCGCTCCGCGCTGGCGGCCTTCGCGCGCGGCGTCGATGTGGTGACGTACGAGTTCGAGAATATTCCCGTCGATCCCGTCGCTTTCCTCGCCGACATGGTGCCGGTGCGGCCGAAGCCGGATGTGCTGGCGATCTGCCAGGATCGGTTGAAAGAGAAGGACTTCCTCAACGGCATCGGGGTCGCCACGGCGCGCTACCAGGAAGTGACCAGCGCTGCCGCGCTCGCGCGCGCCGCGCGCGACCTCGGCCGGCCGTCGGTACTGAAGACCGCCATGCTCGGCTATGACGGCAAGGGCCAGGCAATGATCCGCGCCGACAGCGATCTCGACCAGGCGTGGAAGCAGCTCAACGCGGCGCGCGGCGTGCTCGAGGGCTTCGTCGACTTCACGCAGGAGATTTCGGTGATCGTCGCGCGCAGCCTCGACGGCACGCACGCGGCCTATGTGCCGGTCGAGAACCAGCACAAGAATCATATTCTCGACGTGACAATGGCGCCCGCGCGCGTGCCGCCACCAGTTGCCATGAAGGCGGAGGCCGTGGCCACGCATATCGCGCAGAAGATCGACCTCATAGGCGTGCTTGCCGTCGAGATGTTCGTTGAGCGCGGCGGTGGCGTCCTCGTCAACGAGCTTGCGCCGCGCCCGCACAATTCGGGGCACTGGACCATCGATGCCTGCGCGACGAGCCAGTTCGAGCAGCTTGTGCGCGCGATCTGCGGCCTGCCGCTCGGCAGCCCGGAGCGCCATTCCGATGCTGTAATGAAGAACCTGATCGGCAGCGATATCGACCAGTGGCGCGACATCCTCAAGGACCCCGGCGCGAGGCTGCATCTCTACGGCAAGACCGAGGCGCGGCCCGGCCGCAAGATGGGCCACGTCACGCGCCTGAGCCCGCGCAAGGATTAGAGCTGGCGAGGGAGGCTCATGTCCGGCCTGGCCATCGCCTCCCTGATTGCCGCCGCCATGTCCATCGTCGTGTACGGCGGCACGCTGGCCTGGGTCGCGCCGCATCACGAACAGCCGAAATTGGCGTTGGTCCTCATCGCCGCCGTGCCGCTGACGCTCCTCGCTTATCACGGCGTGCGCGTGCCGATCGAAAACCTGCTCGGCGCGGCAGGCGGCACGCTGTGGCTGCGCGCGATCCTGCCGCCACTGATCGAAGAGCCGGCGAAGCTCGTGCCGGTGCTGCTGCCAGTGCTGGCGCGCGCGATCACGCGCGAGAATGCCTGGCGCTTCGGCATGGCGCTCGGCCTCGGCTTCGGACTCGGTGAGATCGCGCTGCTCGTCCAGCTCCTCGATCCGGTTCAGGCGGTCGCGGCGGCGTCATGGAGCTCTCTCACCGGCTTCATCAGCGAGCGCTACATCGTCTGCCTGACGCA
>DATAAP010000403.1:0-15523 GCA_036260035.1 Alphaproteobacteria bacterium
GTGCGGCACGAGCTGCCCGGCGTGGGCGAGAACCTGCAGGACCATCTGCAGATCCGCATGGTCTATAAGGTCAGCAACGTGCGCACCCTGAACGAGGTCGCGGGCAAGCTGCTCCACCGCGCCGGCATGGGGCTGCAATACGCGCTGTTCCGGCGCGGGCCGCTGACGATGGCGCCGAGTCAGCTCGGCTGCTTCGCCAAGAGCGATCCATCGCGCGAAACGCCGAACCTGCAGTACCATATCCAGCCGCTCAGCCTCGACAGGTTCGGCGAGCCCTTGCATCCGTTCCCGGCCTTTACCGCATCGGTGTGCAACCTGCGCCCGGTGAGCCGCGGCTGGATCCGCATCAAGAGCAGCGATCCGCGCGCGCATCCGTCGATCAAGCCCAACTATCTGCGCGAGGCCGAAGACCGGCTGGTTGCGGCACAGGCGATACGGCTCACGCGCCGCATCTGCAGCGCCAATGCGCTGGCGCGCTTCTCGCCTGAGGAGTACCGGCCCGGCGCGCACGTGCAGACGGACGAGGACCTCGCGCGCGCGGCGGGCGACATCAGTACGACCATCTTCCACCCCGTCGGTACCTGCAAGATGGGCAGCGACCCGCTCGCGGTCGTTGACGCGCGGCTGCGCGTGCGTGGCCTCGAGGGCCTGCGCGTCGCCGACGCCTCGATCATGCCGACCATCACCTCTGGCAACACCAACTCGCCGACCGTGATGATTGCTGAGAAGGCGTCGGACATGATCAAGGAAGACCGCCGCCGGACAGCCGTCGCTGCCTAGTCCTCACGAATAGGAGCTCTTGAGCAGGCCGGGAACCAAGATTGGTGATGGCCTATAATAATGGAGCCCCACCTAGGCGAGCCGCGCCGCGACCGCTTCGACGCACAGCCGTGGGCTGGAGAGCACGGGCACCTTAGCTTCCGCCGCGATCGTCTCTTCGAGATGCGCCATCGAGGCCTGCGCCAGCACGATGACGTCGCTGCGCTTGGCGAGCGCGACGGCCGCCTCGCGCACAAGTCGGTCGTGCTCCTCGCGCTTGCCCGCAGCCAGCGCCTGGAAGGCGCCTTCAACCAGCAGCCCTTCGACCTGGACCTCGCGCTTCTGCTCGCGCGCGTGCGTACGCACGATCTCGGTGCTGGGGCTCACCGTGCTGTTAGCCGTGCAGACCACGCCGATGCGTTTCCCGAGCTGCACAGCCTTCGCCGCCATCGGATCGTCGATCTTCAGAATGGGTACGCCGACGGTCTGCCGCGCAACGTCGATGCCGGGCGAGGTGGAGGAGCAGGTGAAGACGATCAGGTCGGCGCCCGCGTCCTCGGCGCGCTCGGCGAAGGAGACGACGCGGCGCGTGATGCCCGGCTTGGGTCCGTGGCGCATCAGGTCCTGCAGCAGGCTCTCGTCGACCATGTGGAACGTGTCGATCCGGTCGCCGAGCGCGTCGCGGAACATCGGCTTGAAGCGTTCGGCAAGGGCGCTGACGGTGTGAAGCACGGCGAGGCGGGGCATGCTGTCTCCTGGCTTGGCGGCACGCGAGCATAGCTTGTTCCGACGCGCGGCAACAGGAACAGAGCCGGCGCGCCGATGATTGGCAATCCTCTTGCCAAGGGCCATTCGAAGCCTCGGCCGAAGCGCTGGCGGCTCGATCGGGGCCTACGAGAACTTTGAGAAGAAGGCTGAACCGGCCTGGAAGGGCTGGCGCGGCGACGCTTGTTCCCTTTGCAGCCGGATCGATCCGATCGCGTGCGCGTTTCTACTGGAAGTGCGGCACGCGCGCGTAGGCGCCGTGTGCCATGTACATCGCATAGGAGAATGACGATGCCGGAGAAGCGAACGATCGACCAGGCCCGGAAGGCCCGGCGCGAAGGGAAGGCGCCCACTACCCAGGCGGGCGCGTTCGTGCGCGAGGAGATGCATCACATCCGCGAAGGCAAGCACGGCGCGCGCTCGCCGCAGCAGGCAATCGCCGTCGGCCTGTCAAAGGCCCGGCGCGCTGGGGTCAAGCTGTCGCCGCCGAAGAAAGGCAGAGCCAAGTCGGGCACCCGCAAAAGCGCGGCCTACGCATACGAGGCCGGCCAAGGCAAGCGCAAGCCGCGGCGTCAGCCGCGCGTCTCGCGCGCCGTGTCGCGGGTCATGAAACACGAGCCACGCAGCTCGGCTTCGCGCAATGCTCTGTCGCGCCAAGCAAAACGTGCTGCCACGCGCAGGCCTGCATCGAACCGCAGCGCGGCCGCGCGCAAGGCGGCGCGGACGAAGGGCGCTGCGAAGCGCTCTGCGGCTGCCCGCAAAGCGGCGCGCACCCGCGCGCGGCGCTCGGCCTAGGCGCTACACTGCGGTATGCGTCGGAGCGACCTGCGCATCGCCTTGTGCTCAGGCGAGGTCGGGGCAGGCCGCTAGACGATGGGCTTACACATGTCGCTTGGCGCGTGCGCGAAGCTCGATTTCGCGCAGTTCGCGCAGCGTCTGTCTGCGCGCCGCCAGCCCGGCGTCGCTGAGCTCCGACAGATCGCACTCGCAGAGCGCGCGAAGTCGTCTGTCATAGTCCGAGGTAGAGCCGCGGAGCGCACGCAGCGCGAGCGACACCGCTTGGCACGTCCGGGCGATCCTTGCGGCCGCCTTGGCCAGGGCCGCACCGACTCGCCACGAGCGGGTCGTCGGATTTGCCGCAACCGAACTCATGAATCTGGGTGAGGGCCGTTGCAAGGTCCGGGCCATGGCCTATGCCCTCCAGAACGGCTTGGCGGCCTCGCGTTCTGCGTCTTGCAGCGATACGCCGATATCCCTCAGCAGGTGGTTGTTCATCGCCGCGAGATCGGCTAGGGCCCGGCGCTGGCGATACCGCGAAACCCAGATCTGGATCTGCTGCAGGCAGCGGGATGTCGCACCGGGATCGGCCGCGTGCCAGTCGGTGGGGTGCCAGAGGGCGAGCGCGCCGGATGCGCCCGATCCTTGATAGAGTGGCTTCGACATCTGGATGCTCCGTTCTGCGACCGGCCCGGCATGGACCCGTCGCTGGAGCCAGGTAAATAGAACCGCAGAGCGCTTGCCGGCAAAGCATCGTTTCTCTAGCCTGCCTGAGTTTTCCTCATGAAGTAGGTCGATGGTCCGCCGCCTGCCGCCGCTCAATGCGATCAAGGCCTTCGAGGCCGCCGCCCGCCACGAGAGCTTCACGCGGGCGGCCGAGGAACTGTGCGTCACGCAAGGCGCCGTGAGCCACCAGGTCAAGGGCCTCGAGGCCGAACTCGGAATCAAGCTCTTTAACCGCGAGCGCCAGCGGCTGATCATCACCGACGCGGGGCGTGACTATCTCTCCGTGGTGCGAGATGCGCTCGATCGGATCGCGGTCGGCACCGAGCGCCTGTTGCAGCGGCAGAGTGCGGGAGCGCTCACCGTCAGCACGTCGCCCGATTTCGCCGCGAAATGGCTGGTGCATCGCCTTGGCCGCTTTTCCGAGAAGCATTCCGAGATCGACCTCAGGATCTCCGCGACCATGCATCACGTCGACTTCGCCCGCGAAGACGTCGACATGGCGGTGAGACACGGCGACGGCAACTGGCCCGGACTGGATGTCGTGCGCCTCTGCTCGGAGCAGCTCTTCGCTGTCTGCAGCCCCAAGCTTCGCGTCGGCCGTCAGCGCATGACCAAGCCGGCGGATCTGCTCAAATTCCCTCTGCTGCACCTCGACGACCGGAATAATTGGTCGAAGTGGCTTGAAGCGGCAGGCGTCCCCAACGCGGATGTATCGCACGGTCCCGTACTGAACCGTGCGAGCATGGCGATCGATGCGGCGGTCGACGGGCAGGGCGTTGCGCTCGCCCGCACCTCGCTCGCGGCGTGGGATCTCATCAATGGGCGGTTGGTGCGCCCGTTCCCGATCGCGCTGCGTCTATCCAAGATGTATTGGATCGTTTGCCCTAAGGCGACCGCGGCCTTGCCGAAAATCGCGATCTTCCGCGAGTGGCTGCTGGCAGAGGCGGCGGAGGATATGCGCCGCCTCAAGGCGCTGGACTGATCAGCCCACCCCGCGGCGGCTTGCGATTGCCTTCAGCGGATGCGGCGTTGGCAGATCGCGATGGCGACCTGCGGCATCACCTTCTCGCCCGTTCAATCGCCTCGGTGATCATGCGGCCGGCCTCCTCGGGGCCGACCCATTTGGCTACCGAGACCCATTTGCCTTTCTCGAGATCCTTGTAGTGCTGGAAGAAATGCGCGATCTGCTCGCGCAGGATTGGTGGCAAGTCCTCGTGCGAGCGCACGCCGCTGTAGAACGGATGCAACGCATCGACCGGCACGGCGACTAGCTTCTCGTCGGCCCCCTTCTCGTCCGTCATCAGCAGCGCGCCGATTGGCCGGCAGCGGATCACGGCGCCGGGAACGACCGGCACCTGCCCGACCACGAGCACGTCGACCGGATCGCCGTCCTCCGACAGCGTATGCGGAATGAAGCCGTAGTTGCCGGGATAGAACATCGCCGTGTGCAGGAAACGATCGACGAACATCGCGCCCGACTCCTTGTCGAGCTCGTACTTGACCGGCTCGCCGCCCTGCGGAATCTCGATCACCGCGTTGACGTCGAAGGGCGGGTCACGGCCGATGGCGATCTTGGAAATGTCCATGGACTCCTTCCTTCAGGCTGACGCGCCGCGGCCATGCGTCAAAGCCTCGCATAAGGCCTTTCGGGAACCCGAGGCAGCCGTTGTAGCTTAACCCGGCATGGACGCGAAGAACCGGTCTGATCTCGACCACCAGTTTGCACGGGTCGAGGCGCTGTTGCCGAACGGCATGCCCCGCTTCGTGCACTGGTTGCGCACCCCGTCGTCGCGCTGGGTGCGCATCCCCGCCGCGGTCCTGCTGATCGCCGCCGGCTTCGTCGGCTTCCTGCCCATCCTCGGATTCTGGATGATCCCGCTCGGGCTGGTGCTGATCGCGCAGGACATCCCCTTCCTGAAAGGGCCGATCGCCCGGATGCTCGCCTGGGGAATAGACAGGTGGGAGCGGCGTTCGGGCCGGCGAAGGCCCGAGAAGCGCAGCATGTAGTTATTCTGCCGCGGCGCGCGTCAGCGCCGGTCGCGCTTGGGCGAGAAAGGCGGCCAGCGCGCTGGAGAGGAACGCATCGCGCCGGCGGATCAACACCGTCTGGACCATTGCCTCGGCGGCGGGCAGCGCGTGCACGGCCACGCGCGCAGCGCTCCAGACAGGGCCTATCAGGCTGCGCGGCAGCAGGGTCACGCCGAGCCCGGCGCCGACACAGCCGACGATCGCCTCGAGCGTGCCGAACTCCAGCATGCGCGTCGCCGTGATGCCGCGCCGCGCCAGGATCGCCTCCAGCCGCTCGCGGTAGGAGCAACCGGCGCGCAGCACGACAATGCGCAGGTCGCGCCGGGCCAGCGCCTCGTCGATGCTGCGCAGCTCGGGTGCTGTTAGCAGTGCAAGCTCCTCGCGGAACACCGATTCGGCCTCGAGCTCCGCATGCTCGACCGGGCCGCAGACGAATGCACCCTCGAGCTGGCTGTCGAGCACCTGCTGGATCAGCTCACACGTCGTGCCTGTGCGGATGATCAGATCGACATCAGGGTAGCTGCGCGCATAGCCGGCGAGCAGCGGCGACAGGCGCAGCGCGGCCGTGGTCTCCAGCGAGCCGATGGTCAGCGGGCCGGCCGGCGTGCCGGCATCGGCGACCGCGCGGCGCGCCTCCTGCAAGGTGACGCGTACGCGCGCCGCGTAGGGCAGGAGACGTCGCCCGGCATCGGTAATGTCGACACCGCGCGCATGGCGATGGAACAGCGGCGTGCCAAGCTCGTCCTCGAGCGCGCGGATGCGTGCCGTTACGTTCGACTGCACCGTGTTGAGTTCGGCCGCCGCGCGGTTCATGCCGCCCAGCCGCGCCACCGCCTCAAACACCCGCAGATCGCTCGCGTCCATCGCCGGCTCCTTCGTAGCTGCCGGCAAATATAGCGCGAACGGCGTCAGCGACGCAGTCCGGCACCGATGGTCAGACCGGCGCCGGCCGCGCGGCTCGTCAGGTTCCCTGGTTAATCGTGATCGGCTTCTGCGCCGCGGCCTTCAGGCCGTGCTTCTCCAGGATCTGGTCATAGATGCCCTTCTTCTGCAGGCTATCCAGTGCCGCCTTGATCGACTCGCGCAGCTTCGGCTCGGTCTTGAGCACGGGGATGCCGGATAGCGCCACGGTGAACGGCTCGCCGAGGATTACGTAGGTGTTCGGCTCCTGCGTCTGCAGATAGGGCAATGTCTCGCTGCCCTGCACGCCGGCGTCGATGCGCTGCTGCTTGAGCTGCGTGCGCGCGTCGATCGAACCCTCGGTGCCGATCACGGTGATTGCAGGCTTGCCCTTCGCCACACAGTTGGCCTGGCTCCATTCCTCGATCTGCTTCGGCCAGTTGGTGGAGCGGCTGGCGCCGACCTTCTTGCCACACAGATCGGCCTGCGACTTGATCTCCTTCGACATCGCGACAGAGGTGTAGAACTGCGCGCCGGAGCGCATGTAGTCGACGAAATCCTGCTGGTCGCGGCGGGTCGGCAAGTCGCTCATGCCCGCCATGACGAGGTCCACGCGGCCGGTCTGCAGCGAAGGCAGCATCTGCGCGAACGCGATCTCCTGCCATTCGACCTTGACGCCGAGCTCCTTGGCGATCGCCTCGCCGAGGTCGATGTCCAGCCCCATCAGCTTGCTGGTGGCTGGGTCCTTGTACGTGATCGGCGGATAGTTCGGCATTGTTGCGATGACGATCTTGCCGGCCTGCTTGATGCGGTCGGGCAGTTCCTGCGCCGCGGCGGGGAAGGCGAGCGCCGTCACGGCGAGGCCCAGCAGAAGACGTCTCGTAGTTAGCATTGTTTCCGACTCCTTTTGTGTTGATTGTCAGCTGAGAACGGCGGCGATGAAGTCGCGCGTGCGGGCGTGCTGCGGCTTCACCAGAACTTCCTGCGGAGGGCCTGTCTCGACGATAGCGCCGCGGTCCATGAAAACGACGCGGTGCGCCACCTCGCGTGCGAAACCCAGCTCGTGCGTCACGACGATCATGGTCATGCCGCTGGCGGCGAGGTCGCGCATGACGGCCAGCACCTCGCCCACCAGCTCGGGGTCGAGCGCGGAGGTCGGCTCATCGAACAGCATCAGCTTCGGCTTCATGGCCAGCGCGCGAGCGATCGCGACGCGCTGCTGCTGGCCGCCGGAAAGCTGCAAAGGGTAGGCGTTCCGTTTCTCGGCAAGGCCGACGCGTTCCAGCAGCGCCATCGCCTCGCGCACCACCTCGTCGCGTGGCCGCTTCTGTACGATGATCGGGCCCTCGATGATGTTTTCGAGCGCCGTCAGATGCTGGAACAGATTGAAACGCTGGAACACCATGCCCGTGGCAAGCCGCTGCCGCGCGATCTCGCTGTCAGTGAGAGGATAGAGCTTGTCGCCCACGCGGCGATAGCCGGTCAACTCGCCGTCGATCCAGATCGCGCCGCCGTCGAGCCGCTCGAGCTGATTGATGCAGCGCAGGAACGTGCTCTTGCCCGAGCCCGACGGGCCGATGATGCACAGCAGTTCGCCGCGCGCCAGGTCGAGCGACACGTCGTCGACGGCGCGCAGATCGCCGAACGTCTTACGCACCTGCCGCGCGACCAGGATGGGCAGGCTCATGCCGCGGGCTCGGTGGCGCGCGGAACGCGCGAGCCCTTCTGGCCCTTGGCGAAGTAGCGCTCCAGAAAATGCTGGCCGATGCTGAGCACAGTCACGACCGCGAGGTACCAGATGGCCGCGACAAAGAGCAGCTCGATCACGTAGTTGTTGGCGTAATAGATCGTCTGCGCGTTGCGCAGAATTTCGGAGAAGTTGATCACGCTGGCGATCGAGGTGAGCTTGACCATGCTGACCACCTCGTTGCCGACTGGAGGGATGATCACTCGCATTGCCTGCGGCAGGACGATGCGGCGGAGCGTGGTCAGCCGCGTCATGCCGATCGACTGCGCCGCCTCGGTCTGGCCGACGTCGACCGACAGGATGCCCGAGCGCACGACCTCCGCGGTGTAGGCGCCCTGGTTGATGCCGAGGCCGAGCCACGTCGCTACCCACGGCGTCATTACGTCGACCATGCGCACGGACCACACGTCGGGAATGCCGATGCGCGGAAAGACGAGGGCGAGGTTGAACCAGATCAGCAGCTGGAGGATCAGCGGCGTGCCGCGGAAGAACCAGATGTAGAAGAGGGCGACGCTCTTCAGCACCGGATTAGGCGACATGAACATCACGGCAAAGACGACGCCGAGAGTGATCCCGAGCGCCATCGCCGCAAAGGTCATGGCGATGGTGTTCACCAGGCCGTAGAGGATCGCCGGCGCCGTCAGGAAGCGGCCAACAATGTGCCAGGCGATCTGGCCCTCGGCGAAGGCTTTCACGATCAGCGCCAGCACGATCAGGATCGCCGCGGCGGTAAGCCAGCGGCCGTAATGGCGCGGCTTGACAAGGGTGAGGGACCGGATGTCGTCGAACGTGTCCGGAGTCGGTCGCGCCGCTTCAGCCATTTCCCCGTTCCCTGACTCTGCCTATCTATTTTATCGGGGCGCGCGGCCCCTTGTAATCCGTGCACCACGCGCGCTGATCACTGCAAACCTTAAGTAGACGGGCGAGTTGCTCGCGCACGCAGGCGGGCGCGGTGCCGCCATGCCCGCGCCGTGCCTCGATCGCAGCCTCCGGCGTCAGCAGCGGACGCAGCGAGTCGGCGAGCCTTGGATCTATTTTCGCCAGGTCGCCAGGCGCCAACCCGTCGAAGCCGATCTGGCGCTCCTCGCAGAAGCGTACGACGGCGCCGGTGATCTCGTGCGCTATCGCGAACGGCACGCCGCGCCGCGACAGCCAGTCCGCGATCTCGGTCGCGAGCGTGAAGCCTTCGACCGAGTCGCGCTTCAGAGCGTCCGCGTTCACGATCATCGTGCGGACCAGACCGGTCAGCGCTGGAAGGACCGCGGCGAGGCTGTCGACGCTGTCGAAGGCGAAAGCCTTGTCCTCCATCATGTCGCGGTTGTAGGCGAGCGGCAGGCCTTTGAGCATGACCAGCATCGCCGAGAGATCGCCGATGAGGCGCGCCGACCGGCCACGCGCGATTTCGGCAATATCGGGATTCTTCTTCTGCGGCATGATCGATGAGCCGGTCGCGAACGCGTCATCCAGCTCGATCCAGCGGAACTGCCGCGACGCCCACAGGATGATCTCCTCGGACAGGCGCGACAGATGCGTGCCGTGCATTGCCACCACAAACAGGAACTCGGCGACGTGATCGCGGCTGCCGACCGCATCCATCGAATTCTCGGTCGGGCCGGCATAGCCGAGCTCCGCGGCCGAGATCTCCGGATGCAGCGCGATGGCGGAGCCGGCGAGGGCGGCAGCACCCAGCGGCGAGCGCGCCGCGCGCTTGTCCCAGTCCTGGAAGCGCTCGATGTCGCGTGCAAAGCTCTGCGCGTGCGCGAGCAGCTGGTGCCCGAACGAGACGGGCTGCGCCGGCTGCAGATGCGTGAAGCCGGGCGCCGGCGTTTCGACATGCGCTTCGGCCTGCTTCATCAGTGCGTCTTGCAGGTCGAGGATCATGCCGACCAGCGCGCGCGCCTGGTCGCGCAGATAGAGCTTCAGGTCGTTCGCCGCCTGGTCGTTCCGCGAGCGGCCGGCGCGCAGCTTGCCGCCGAGCGGTCCCAGCCGCTCGGTCAGGGCGCGCTCGCAGAAGGTATGAATGTCCTCGTCTTTTTCGCTCGGCGCGATCTTGTTTGCGAGGAAATCGTCACGCAGCGTCTGCAGCGCCGCAATCATCGTCCGGCACTCATCGGCGGTGAGCAGGCCGGCGCGCTCCAGCTCGCGCGCATGCGCGATGGAGGCTGCGATGTCGTACGGGATGAGCCGATGATGGTGGTGCGGCGAGCGCGACAGGTTCATCAGCGCCGGGTCGGGCCCGGCACGGAACCTGGCACCCCAGAGCCGCGTCTCGTTCATTTCTTTCCTCCGGCGCGGCGGATCGACACGAGGCAGAGCATCGTGAACAGCATCTGCGCCGCGCATTGGGCCGTCACGGTCGACGTGTCATATTGCGGCGCCACTTCGACCACGTCGCCGCCGACGATGTCGATGCCGGCGAGCCCGCGTAGGATCGCCAGTGCCTCGCGCGGCGTGAGGCCGCCGACCTCCGGCGTGCCGGTGCCGGGCGCGAACGCGGGATCCAACCCGTCGACATCGAAGGTCACATAGGTCGGGCCATCTCCGACAACCGCACGCGCGCGGGCGATCACTGCGTCGAGGCCCATCGCGTCGATTTCCTCGGCATGGATCACGGTCATGCCGCTCTCGACGGAGAATTCCCAGAGATATTCCGCAGCGCCCCGGATGCCGATCTGGATCGAGCGCTCGGGATCGAGCACCCCGTCAAGCACCGCCTGCCGGAATGGTCCGCCATGGTGGAACTTGGTGCCTTCGTACTCGCCGCTAGTGTCGCAATGCGCGTCGATATGCACCATGCCGACGGGCCGCTCGGCGCCAAGGGCGCGGAGGATTGGCAGGCTGACCGAATGATCGCCGCCGACCGACAGCGGGATGACTCCTGCGGCTCGGATACGGCAGTAGTAGGCCTCGATATCCGCATGGCAGCGCTCAAGGCTGAACCGGCTGCTCATCGGCACATCGCCGATATCGGCGACACGGATCTCGGTCATCGGCGCGCGGCGCAGGACGTGCTCGTACGGCCCGATGCGCTCGACCGCGCGCACAGCGCGGGGCCCAAGGCGCGCACCGGCGCGGTTGGTGACGCCGAGGTCCATCGGCACGCCGATCAGAGCGCAGTCGAGGCCCTGGAAGTCCGTGTCGCTCGCAATGTGGCGGTACGGACCGCTAAGGAACGTGGCCGGCTCGGCGAACGGCCATTTGCGCCGCTCGGGATCGAGGAAGACCTGCTTTGCGACTTTGGCGAAGGCGGGATCGAAGATCTCGCCGCCCTTGGCCGTGGCGTATTTCTCGCGCAGGAAGTCAAGCTTCTCGGGTTTCATTATCGCTCTCGCGGTGTCCGGACGGATGCGCGCGGCCCCCTGTTTTCCGCGGCCTGGCGCGATTTGCGCTCGACTTAGCCGGCGAGACAAGGGAGTTTATGGCCATGGGCCTACGAGAGAAAAACTATCGGAAGGGCCGGTTGCCGCCGCTCAACGCGCTGCGCGCCTTCGAGGCGGCGGCCCGCCACCTGTCGATGACCCGCGCCGCCGAGGAGCTCAACGTAACCCACGGCGCCGTCAGTCAGCACGTCCGTGCGCTGGAGGCGACGACGCGGAGCCGGCTCTTCGAGCGCCGCGGCAACCGCCTGCAGCTTACGCCTGCCGGCAGCGCCCTGCTGCAGCCATTGCAGGCCGCGTTCGGCTTGCTGCTCGAGGCGACGCGCGCCACCGCCTCGGGTGAGGCGAGCGGCGAGGTGCGTCTCGCCGCACCGCCGGCGCTGGCGACCCTGTGGCTCGTGCGCGAGATCGGGCCCTTGCTCTCAAGCCATCCCGGCTTGCGGCTGCGCCTCTTTCCGGGGCAGGAAGCTCGCCTGCCGCGCGGCGCAACCTTTGACCTCGCGATCCGCTATGGTGACGGACGCTGGCCCTCCTTCATCGTCGATTCGCTCTGCGACGTGCACCTGATGCCGGTGTGCAGCCCCGGCCTGCTGATAAGCACGCCGGCGCTGCGCGGACTCAAGGGACTGGGGAACGTGCCGATTCTCTGTGCGGATGACGGCGAGGAATGGGACAGCTGGGTTGCCGGCAGCGGCCGTGCTCGCGTGGCGCTGGGCCCGCGGCACTATCTCGGCAACGCGCTAGCGGCGATCGAGCTGGCTGCAGCGGGTTTTGGCGTCGCCATGGGCGACAACGTCACCACCTCGCGCTATCTGGCAGAAGGGCGGCTGGTCTGCCCGATCGAGCGCAGCACGCGCGCCGCCAACGGGTTCTACCTGCTGACGCGGCCGGAGTCGGAAGCGAACCCGGCGGTCGCGGCGCTACGCCACTGGCTGCGCGACAGCTTCACGAAGATGGAGCGCTAGCCTTCGGCGCGCGAGGGCACCGCGCTCGAGGAGCGGTGGAAGCGCGGCCGGTCGTCCACGACGTTAAGCCACGGCAGCTGGCTTTCGGTCCAGACGTGATCGTCGGGCCGCACAGCACCTGGGTTGTCGAGGCTTCCCAACGTCACCTGCACGCGGTCGGGCAGTACTGACTCGTGCATCGAGAGCGTGCTGCCGCAGCGCGGGCAGAAGCCGCGCTCCGCTTCCCGGGAGGAGCGGAATCGCGTCGGCGCCGCACCAAGCCACTCGAACGACGCGATCGGGAAATGCACGAAGGTCAGGAACGCGGCACCCGAATGCCGGCGGCACATGCCGCAATGGCAGCTCACGGCCCGCACTGGGTCCGCCGCCGCACGGTAGCGCACGGCGCCGCACAAGCATCCGCCAGTCCACTCCATGCGGATCTCCTCCTTGGCTATGTCGATCGTAAGTGCGGCGCCGCGCCACGGCAACGGCGGCAGGTCATGGCGTCGCGCGGAACTTTTCGCTAGCTTCGCGGCTTCGTCGAGCAACGAGGCAGAACATGGAATTATCGGCCGGAAAATACTGGTCCTTGCGGCGCCTCGCGGACGAGCGTGGCTTCTTCCGCATGACGGCGGTCGATCAGCGCCCGCCGATCCGCAATCTCGTCGCCGCGAAGCGCGGGGTGAAAGAGGCGTCCTACGAGGATGTCGGCGACGTCAAGGCGCTGCTGATCCAGGAGCTGAACGCCTACTCCTCGGCGATGCTGCTCGATCCGGGCTTTGCCTATCCGCGCGCGATCCAGCATGTCGATCCGCGCAAGGGCCTGCTGGTCACGCTGGAGAAGTTCGAGTTCGAGGAGAAGCCGCGCGGGCGCCTCACGCGCATCTATCCCAACTGGTCGGTCGCGAAGATCAAGCGGCTCGGCGCCGACGGCGTGAAGCTGATGCTGTTCTACCGCCCTGACGCGGCGCGCGACGTCAACGAGGAGCAGCAGGCGCTGGTGGAGAAGGTCGGACGCGAATGCGCCGAGCACGACCTCGCCTTCCTGCTCGAGCCGCTCGTCTACCCTTTCGCGGATGCTGCCAACGCGTCGCACGACTATGTCGAGGACAAGTCGAAGCGGCCGGAGCTCGTCATCGAGACCGTGCGCGAGTTCGCCAAGCCGCGCTACGGCGTCGACATCTTCAAGCTGGAAACGCCGGTGCCCGCGGACAAGGTTCCGGACCCCGATTCGAATGATCCCGCTGTCGCCGAGACGCGACGCTGGTTCGAGGCGATCGACCGCGAGCTCAACCGGCCTTGGGTGATGCTCAGCGCCGGCGCTGGGATGGAGCCGTTCCGCCGCATCGTCAGCTTCGCGTTTGCCGCCGGCGCCAGCGGCTATCTCGCCGGCCGCGCGATCTGGTGGCAGGCCTTTCAGAGCTTTCCCGACATGGAGGCGTTTCGCAGCGCGCTTCGCAAGGAGTCGATCGCCTATATCGAGTCGATCGGTGAGCGCCTGTTGCGCGACGGCACGCCGTGGTGGAAGCGCCCCGCCTTCAAGGACGGCGTGGCGCTCCGTCACGCGGGGCCGGAGTTCTATCGCAGATACGAGGTGGCGTGATCAGATCTGAGCAGTGCCGCTCATAAGGCGGACATGCGGAATCGACGCGCCAGCCGGCGCCGTATGCGCTAACTTTGCATTGCGACAAGAGCTCAACCCGATGGCCCTGACGACCCGCCAACTCCACCCTCTGTTCGGCGCCGAGATCATCGGCATTGACCTCAACGCGCCGCTCGACGACAGGACGTGGGCCGAGATCCGCACCGCCTTTGAGGACCATTCACTACTCCTGTTCTGCGGCCAGAGTCTGGACGACGCAGCTCAGGTCGCGTTCAGCCAGCGCTTCGGTCCGCTTGAGACCACAGTGAAGGCTAACCCGGCGGGCGGAACCTATTTCGCGCGGCAGTCGAACCTCGATATCGAGACCGGTGCCGTGATCCCGCCGGAGGACCGGCGCATGATCTATCAGAAGGCGAACTATTTCTGGCACACGGATAGCTCGTTCAAGCGCGTCCCTGCGCTGTGCTCGCTCCTCTCCGCGCGCATCGTGCCGCCCGAGGGCGGGGATACGGAGTTCGCGACCATGCGCGCGGCCTACGATGCGCTGCCGGAAGAGACCAGGCGCCGGCTCGATGGGCTCGTCGCGATGCATAGCCTGCAGCACTCCCGCAGCCTGGTCGACCCGGACGTGCTGACGCAGGACCAGCGGGACGAAGTGCCGCCGGTTCCGCAAGCCATGGTCCGCACCAACCCGGTCAACGGGCGCAAGGCAATCTATGTCGGCGCGCACGCCTCGCACATCGTCGGCTGGCCGATCAACGAGGGCCGCGCATTCCTTAAGGAGCTGACGGAGTTTGCGACGCAGCCGCGATTCGTCTATCGCCACAAGTGGCGGGCCGGCGACCTTTTGGTCTGGGATAACCGAGCTCTCCTGCACCGCGCCACGGCATACGACGGTGTCAAGTACAAGCGGCTTATGCAGCGCACCACGGTTGCCGGCGACGCGCCAACGGTGGCGTAGCTGTAGGCTTGGCCGCGCCGACTGCCGGCAAGGCCGCTCCAATGGCTTAGCGCTTGCCAGCCGCGAGGTAACTATGCAGATACTGGACGTCTGGCGCGTCTTCTGCGCCATAGAACATAGGCAAGCCGGTCAAGGTGGCCTTTGGGAGGAAATCTGATGCGCAAGATTCTGGGTCTGGCGGTAGTCGCTGCAGGTGTCGCCTTCGGGTATGCGGCACAAGCGCAGGACAAGGTCGTGGTCTGGTGGAACAAGGGGTTCTACGAGGCTGAGGACAAGGCGCTCCGCACGGCGATCGAGAAGTGGGAAAAGCAGAGCGGCATGAAGGTCGAGCTCTCGCTCTTCGCGACCGAGGACATGATCACGAAGACGGTCAGCGCTGTCGAATCCGGCAACCCGCCCGACTTGGCCTTCGGCTGGACGTTCGACTTCCGCGCCAGCCCGACCTGGGCCTTCCAGGGCAAGCTCGAGGACGTTTCCGACATCATCGAGCCGCTGAAGAGCAAGTATCTGCCGGTTGCGCTCGCCGGCGTGAACCTGCTCAACGGCAAGACCAACAAGCGCTCCTACTACGCGATTCCGATCGAGCAGCAGGCGGAGCATGTGCACTATTGGCTCGACATGCTGCAGGACGCCGGCATCGACGAGAAGACCATCCCGCGTAAGTGGGAGGAGTTCTGGGGCTTCTGGTGCGACAAGGTGCAGCCGGTGGTGCGCCGCAAGACGGGACAGCGCAACTACGGCGTCGGCTTGCCGCTCGGCACCGCGTCGACCGACAGCTACTACACCTTCTACCATTTCATGCTCGCCTACGGCGCCAACTGGCTCGATAAGGATGGCAAGGTTCATGTCGACGACCCGAAGGTCAAAGCAGCGATGGTCAAGGCGCTCGACAGCTACATGTCGATCTACAAGAAGGGCTGCACGCCGCCCGGC
>DATAAP010000404.1:0-9909 GCA_036260035.1 Alphaproteobacteria bacterium
CCGCCGCCTTCTCGGCCTCGGCCAAGGCCTGCTGCATGTAGGTGAGTCCGGCGTTAACCGATTCTGATGGCATGGCATGCGATCCTGCTTGTGGTTCCGCGCGCGGGCAAGCCTCTCCCGCGCCGCATCGCCCTTTGCTAAGGTCCTGACATGCCTCGTCCCATCATCGGAATCACCCTCGATTCGGAGCCCGCCGGCGGCTGGTCCAAGATGCCCTGGTACGCGCTCCGCCAGAACTACTGCGACGCGGTGGCCCGCGCCGGCGGCCTGCCGGTGCCGCTGCCGCACGAACCGGAACTCGCCGCCGAGTACCTCTCCCGCATTGACGGGCTGCTGATCACCGGCGGGGCGTTCGACGTCGACCCATCGCTGTTTGGCGCCGCGACGCGCCATGCCACGGTCAAAACCAAGGACCGCCGCACCGCCTTCGAATACGCGGTCACGCGCGGCGCCATCGATGCCGACAAGCCCGTGCTCGGCATCTGCGGCGGGCAGCAGCTCATGAATGTCGTGCTGGGCGGCACCTTGATTCAGCACATTCCCGACGAGATCGCGAATGCGCTGCCGCACGAGCAGCCCAACCCCCGCACTGAGCCTGGGCACAACGTGAAGATCGTCGCCGGCACCCTGCTCCACCGCGTCGTGGAGGAGCTCGAGCTGCCGGTCAACAGCGCGCATCACCAGGCGGTCAAGGACGTCGGCCCCGGCATCATCGTCAACGCGGTGGCGCCCGACGGCGTGATCGAAGGGATCGAAGATCCGCGCCGGCACTTCGTGATCGGCGTCGAGTGGCATCCTGAGTACTCGATCAGCCGCGGCGACGACCGCATCTTCGACGCGTTCATCCGCGCCGCGGCGTGATGGCGGTCGTCCCGGGACGATTCCGGCTCGACAGGCGCGTGGCGCTGCTGACCGGGGCCGCGACCGGAATCGGCGCCCACTCCGCGCGCGTGCTCGCCGAGGCCGGCGCGCACGTCGTCGTCACCGATCTCGACTTCAATGGCGCCACGCGGCTTGCCGAAGCGATCAAGAAGGATGGCTTCGGCGCCGAGGCGCACATGCTCGACGTGACCGACGAGGCCGGCGTGCCCAAGCTGATCGACGCGATCGCCGCCTTGCATGGCCGGCTCGACATCCTCGTCAACAACGCCGGTGCCGCGGCGCGCGTCGCCAGCGAGGACATGCCGACCGAGACCTGGGAGAAAGTCATCGCTGTCAATCTGACCGGCGCCTTCCGTTGCGCGCGCGCCGCAGGACGGCACATGCTCGATGCCGGCGCCGGCGCCGTTATTAACATCTCCTCGATCATGGGCCTAGTCGGCGGCGCGCTCTATCCGAATCCAGCCTACCACGCGAGCAAGGGCGCGCTGGTCAACTGGACGCGGGCGCTGGCGCTGGAATGGGCCGCGCGCGGCGTGCGTGTCAATGCGGTAGCGCCGGCTTTCGTGCGCACGCCCTTCACCGACAAGCTGCTGTCCGACCCGAAGATGGTCGAGGCGATCACTGCGCAGACGCCGCTCGGCCGTCTGATCGAGACGCGCGAAGTGGCCGACGCGGTGCTGTTCCTCGCCAGCGACGCCGCGTCCGGCATCACCGGCGTGACCCTTCCGGTCGACGGCGGCTGGACAGCGCGATAGCGCTTCGACAAGGCGAGCCGCAGCGCGTATAACCGCGCGCGTGTCCAAGGATGAAAAGAAGGCGGAAGCCAAAGGCGAGCGCATCGCCAAGGTGATAGCGCGCGCGGGCGTGTGCTCGCGGCGCGAGGCGGAGCGGCTGATCGAGCAGGGTCGCGTCGCCGTGGACGGCAAGACGCTCAAAACGCCGGCCGTGCTCGTCGTGTCAGGCAGCATCGTCACCATCGACGGCGAGCCGCTGAGCGCGCCCGAGCGCACGCGGCTATTTCGCTATCACAAGCCGGCCGGCGTGCTGACGGCCGAGCGTGATCCGCAGGGCCGGCCGACGATCTATGACACCTTCCCGCCCGGCGTGCCGCGCCTGATGCCGGTCGGACGGCTCGATTTCAATTCAGAGGGCCTGCTGCTGCTCACCAACGACGGTGGCCTCAAGCGGCATCTGGAGCTGCCGGCGACGGGCTGGATCCGGCGCTATCGCGTGCGCGTGTTCGGGCAGCCCGATCCCGCGGCGCTCAAGCGGCTCGCGAAAGGCACCACCATCGAAGGCATTCAGTACGGTCCGATCGAGGCGTCGATCGACAGCGTCAAGGGCAGCAATGCCTGGCTCACCGTCAGCCTGCGCGAAGGCAAGAACCGCGAGGTGCGCCGTGTGATGGAGGACTTGGGCCTGCAGGTGAACCGCCTGATCCGCATCGCATACGGGCCGTTCCAGCTTGGCGACATTCCGCGGGGAGGCGCCGAGGAGGTGCCGCGCAAGATGTTGCGCGAGCAGCTCGGCGCGATGCTGGATGGTCCGCGCACGGGCAAACGCTAGATGCGCATCGTCGGCGGTCGGCACCGCGGCCGGAAGATCATCGGACCTGAGGATAGCGGCGACGTGCTGCGTCCGACCAGCGACCGCGCGCGCGAGTCGCTGTTCAACGTCCTCGAGCACGGCCGCTTCTCGCCCGACGGCACGTCGCTGGTGCGCGGTGCGCGCGTGATCGACGTCTTCTGCGGCACTGGCGCCTTCGCGCTGGAAGCGCTGTCGCGCGGCGCAGCGGCGGCGACTCTGATCGACAAGGACCCGGCGGCGATCGCCCTCGTGCATCGCAATCTGACGGCGCTCGGCGATGCGGCAAAGGCGCGCGTGATCCAGGCCGACGCAACTAAGCCGCCGCGCGCGACTGACACGCATGCTCTGGCGTTTCTCGACCCGCCCTATCGCAGCGGCTTGGCGACGCCAGCGTTGACCGCCCTCGACGAGGCCTGCTGGCTGACGCCCGACGCGCTGTGCATCGTCGAAGTTGAACGGCGCGAGCCCTGCCCCGTGCCGCCAGGCTTCTCGGCACTGGACGAACGCAGCTACGGACGCGCGCGACTCGTCTTTCTACGCAAAAGCTAACGCAGCCTTAAGCGCTTCATGCCGCCGCAGCAGCGGGCACGCCTTCCGAGAAAGCCCATAGATCCGGGCGCTGGCGCTGCACATGCGCCTCGAGCCGCTCGATCGGGGTAAAGCAAGGAATGCGCAGACCGTGGAAATCGACGGGCTCATGCAGCCGATGGAAAGAGAGGCCCAGCGATTCGAGCCGGCGGAGCAGCGCTGGCTTCATGACCGCGGCGACATGGGTGATGCCGTTGGCGCGGGCCATCTGGCGGACGGCTGTGATCAGGCCGAGACAGGCGAAGGAGAGCACGCGGCGATGGTCATCCTGGCCGGGCGTGCCCTGCTTGTTCGACTGCAGCAGACGCTGGAAGCGCATCTTACTGAGCGCGAAGCGCGAGATCTCGCCAGTGCGCTGCGGCGGCAGTTCGATCTCCCTGAGGACGCGCGGTGGGCAGACGCTGTGGAGCGGCAGCGAGCCTGTGATGCTGTTGCGGTCCGGCAGGACCAGCCGAACCGTGCCCAGCGGCTCGTCGAAGGCGCGATGATAAAGGAGAGCGTGCGGTGCGCGATCGTCATAGTGGTCGCGCTCCATCTCTTCACTGTTAGGCGGCTCGAATCCGTTCTCGATCGCGTAGACCTGGTGGCGCAGCCTATGCGCCTCCCGCCGCATCTGTTCATTCTCCACGAGGCGGACATGGAATGTCCGGAGATACTCTTCGCAGAAAGCTGCGGTCAAATGCGCCATGGTTCAGGTCCGTTCAAAGGTGACGACGAACCAATCGACCTGCGCGTCCCGTTCGCGCGGCAGCGATCCTCGCCAAGGTTGAAGAATTGAATGCGCTTGCAATACGGCCCCCCACGCTCCCGTACACGACGACTTCGATCCGGCGCCGGACCTTGCGTTCATCCTGCCCTTGAACGGAACAGGACCGCCTGGCCTCGGCGGCGACAGCGCTGATGGCTATCGCGGAAGACCCGCGCGTCAAATGCGCGGCCTTGTCTCTATAGATGGCTTTTTAGAAGAAGAAGAGAGACAAACGTCGGATGATTGGTGACAATTCTGAGGATGAACTGCCATCGAGAACAGATAAGAAATCGCAATAAAGCTTTACAATTTATTACCTCCGCATGTCGGTGTTAACGGTTCGTTAACCCGACATGCGTCGGAATGCAAGCTTCAATTCACCCAGAGACGCTGACTTCGTTCGCGATGAGCTGCTCGGCGGCCTCTTTCACGCGCAGCCAGTCTGCGCCGCCGACGCCGTTGCCTTCCTTGATCAGCCGCGCCGCGCGCATCGCTGCGTGGCTCGGCGCGCACACGCCGCGCTGCGCGACGAGCAATCGCGCGGCCGATCGGATGTCCTGTTCGGTCAACATTGTCTGGTTGAATTTTGCGCGTGAGCCTATTGGAAGTCGCGCGAGAGTAGTGCCACGCTTGTCGCGACGCAAGCGAGCGCGTGAAGAAATTCACAGGAATTTCGCCTCTGGTGGATGGTGGGGATAACTCGCCGCTTGCGACGCAAAATCAAGCATTCCTGATGAATGCAAGAAGCCGCCGACCGGCAGCATCGGGGCTTTGTCGTGTCACAAGTTTTTGTTTGGCGCGCAGTCTACGCTATCTGCGGCTTGCATCCAGGGGATGCAACGATTCATTTCAAATCCACGCAAAGGCAGAAACACTCAACCGCCAAAGGGCTGATAGGGCGGCACCGTCTGAACGAAGAACTGCTGGCGCAAACGCAGCAGGAACTCATCGCCCTTGGCGAATCCCTCTTCCTCGAGCGCATCGACCTTGTCGACCGCGTCGAGCCGCCAGCTCGCATCAGGAATGGCGAAGTCGATGCGCGTGTAGCGCGGGCCCAGCAGATAGCGCATCTGGAAGTTCGTTCCTTCCGATTGCGCATTGCCCATCACATCGACGATGCGTGGCGCCCACCATTTCAGGCCCGTGTCGGACGGGTGCGGCCTGGCGAACTCGCGCTTCTTGCCGGTGCCGATCGAGAGCACGCGCACCTCGTCCTCTGCAAAAGGCGGATGGATGCCGCGCCGGCGGCAATGCTCGCGGATGCGCATCGCTTCGCCGTAAGCGACAATGCAAGGATTATTCGCCCACAGCGCGCCGTCGGTATAAGCGGTGCCGCGCCCAAGCGTGACATGCGGGAAGTAGGTTGGCGCCGCGCAGGCCGCCAGCACGACGTCGCGCGTGAGCAACTTGCGGTCGCGCACGAGGCCGGGCCGGTGCGGTGTCTTGAACACGACGACGCGTCCCGCCGTGAGGTCGACGGCCGGAATGACAAGGCGGCTTTTCGATGCGCCGAGCACCCGGTCTCCGAACAGCTCCTTGAGCGCCCAGGCAAACGTGTCCGGCCGGTAACGCGAGCCATGCAGCCATTCGAGCTCGAGGCCGATGCGCCGCAGATATGGATCGATCAGGTACCGGACCAGGCTGCTCACCGGGTGGCGGCGCACGCGTCGCTCGAAGATGCGCGGCCCGTACCCTTTGAAGAAGCCGTGGACCTCGGCCGCCGAATAACCGAAGCCGAGCAGGGCTGCGATGAACCCGCCAGAGGATGTTCCGGCGATCAGGTCGAAATAGCGGGCGAGCGGCTGGTTCAGCTGGCGCTCGAGCCGAGCCAGGCACGCGGTGACGAACACACCGCGGATTCCCCCTCCATCAAGGCTGAGAATCTTGAAAGACATGGGCTGAACCGGATGTTGGCCTTCCTCCGCGCCGCGCATTGCAGTTCCGCCACGCCCCGTGTAGAACGGGGCGAGACCGATCCGCACGGCTCAAAACTCAAGTCTAGGCACCCCGCTTCGGCACGACCGGCGCGCCGCAGACCGTCCGATTGAAGCAGAATTGTCTTAGCAAAATCGTAACGTTAGGCGCCTAGTTTGCTGAGTTTGGGGCTGGAAGCAGGGGACAGAACGAGACGATGTCCGAAGACCAAGCCGCCAATGTTGACGGCCGCCAGAGCCAGTCGCCCCTTTATGTTCCGCGCCATGATCCGGAGGCCTCGCCGGCCGCCACAACTTCCGGGTTCGGCGCAACCCTTGCCCTTGACGACGTTATCCAAGCGCTCCGCTCGCTGCAGACCCAGTTCAATTCGCTGCGCGTCGCCGAGCAAATCCTGCTGCACATCGTCGATGCCAAGGAGACGATCGCCGGCCTCGACCGGCGCAAGCTTGCCTTGCTCGACGAGATCTCGCGGCTGGAACAGCGGCGTGAGGCGGCACTCGCCAACGCCATGGCCGCCGAGCAAGCCGCCAAGGTCCGGCTGGAAGCCATCGAGGCGCAGATCCAACGCGAAGAAGAACGCCTGAATGCCGAGAAGAAGAAGCTCGAAGAAGATCTCGGCTATCTGCGCAATGTCATCAACAAGCTGACCCTCACCGCTTCCGAGCTGAAGCTTTGAGGCAGCACCTATAGGCGCGTAGCTCAGTGGCAGAGCGCTGCCCTTACCTGGCAGAGGTCGAAGGTTCAATTCCTCTCCGCGCCTACCATTTCCCTCGAGCCGGGGCCGCCTCGTGAGCGTCCCGCATTTCGTGCATGTCTTTCCGACGTTCGGGGTCGGTGGCGTGCCGATCCGCATCGCGAACGTCCTGAACCATTTCGGACGGCGCTACCGGCACACGATCGTCGCACTCGATGGCGTGCACGACGCGCGCTCTCGCTTGCGCCCGGAGCTGGACGTGACCCTGGTCGACCTCGGCGCGCGCAAGGAGGGGCTGGCCGCGACTTGGCTTGCCTATGCGCGCACGCTGCGCCGGCTCAGGCCCGATCTGCTGCTGACCTACAACTGGGGCTCCACCGAATGGGCGCTGGTCAACACGATCCTGCGCCGCGCGCCGCATATCCATTTCGAGAGCGGCTTCGGCCCCGAGGAGTCGGAGCGCCAGGTGCCTCGCCGCGTGTGGTTCCGCCGCGTGGCGCTGCGGGGTGCCGCGAAGCTCGTCGTGCCGTCGACCACGCTGTTCGACATCGCGAGCAATGTCTGGCGTCTGCGGCGCGGCCACGTCGCCTATATCCCGAACGGCGTCGACTGCGAGCGCTTCGCCTCGCCGCCTGACCCGAACGCGATTCCCAGATTCAATAAGGCGGCCGGCGAGATGATCGTCGGCACGCTCGCGCCGCTGCGCACCGAGAAAAATCTTGGTCGCTTGCTGCGCGCCGTCGCGGCATTGCCCGCCGGCATGGCCTGGCGCTGCGTGATCGTCGGCGATGGACCGGAGCGCGCAGCCTTGGAAGCGCTCGCGGCGCAGCTCGGCATCGCACAGCGCACCGTTTTTGCCGGTCACGTCGATGCGCCGGAACGCGTGCTCGGCCTATTCGATATTTTCGCAATCACGTCCGACACCGAGCAGATGCCTAATACGATCCTGCAAGCGATGGCGGCAGGCCTGCCGATCGCCGGCGTCGACGTCGGCGACGTCAAGCCGATGATCGGCACACGCAACCGGAACCTGGTCGTGCCCAAGCACAACGAGGCCGGGCTCGCGGCGGCGCTGCAGCGCCTGCTGACTGACGCGCCGCTGCGCACAGCGCTCGGCGCCGAGAACGCGGCGCATGTGCGCGCCCATTACGACCAGGCGCGCATGTTCGCCGCCTATGGCGATCTGTTTGAATCGGCGCTGGCGCGCCGCCATCGCCGGACGGCTGCCGCGATCAAGGAGCGGGCGGAGCAGACTGGCCGCTCGGGAGTATCGCGATGAAGCCGGCCGTCTTTCATCTGATCGCCGCAGCGCGGCCGAATTTCATGAAGGTGGCGCCGCTCTACCATGCGCTTGCTAAGCAGGATTGGTGCAAGCCCGTCCTCGTGCATACCGGCCAGCACTACGACTTCAACATGTCGGACGCGTTCTTCCGCGATCTCGCCCTGCCCGAGCCCGACCATCATCTCGGCGTGGGCGGCGGCTCACATGCGGAGCAGACGGGCGGCGTGATGATCGCCTACGAGAAGGTCTGCAAGGCGGCGGCGCCGGACTGGATCATCGTCGTCGGCGACGTCAACTCCACGGTCGCCTGCGCGCTTGTCGGCGCCAAGCTGTGCATTCCGGTGGCGCATCTCGAGGCAGGCCTGCGCAGCCGGGACCGCACGATGCCCGAAGAGGTCAACCGCATCGTCACCGACTCGATCTCCAATCTGCTGTGGACGCCCTCTCCCGACGGCGACGAGAATTTGCGCTTGGAGGGCGTGCCGACCGAGCGGATCGAGCGGGTCGGCAACATCATGATCGATTCCTACGAGCTTCTGCGCGAGCGCATCGAGGCGGTATCGGCACGCGAGCGCTTCGGGCTCAAGCCGCAGGGCTATGCAGTGGCAACACTCCACCGCCCCGCCAATGTCGACTCGCGCGAGATGCTCGGCGTCCTGGTCGATGAGATCGGCAAGGTCGCGAAGCGACTGCCGCTCGTCTTCCCGATCCATCCGCGCACGCGTAAGAATCTCGAGACGTTCGGCCTGCTCAAGCGGTTATCGGAGCAGCCGGGCATCCATATCACCGAGCCGATGGGTTATATCGACTTCATGAGCCTGGTACGCGAGGCCAAGCTGATCGCCACCGATTCCGGTGGCGTGCAAGAGGAGACGACCTATCTCGGCATCCCCTGCCTCACTCTGCGCGACACGACCGAGCGCCCGGTGACCGTCACAGAAGGATCGAACCGTCTGATCAAGCCGGCGGAGCTGTCGACGATGGTCGATCGTGTCCTCGACGGCGCCTGGGCGCGTGGCCGCCGCCCCGATCTGTGGGACGGCAAGACGGCGGGGCGCGTCGTCGCCAGCCTGCGCAAGCACACCAAGAATTAAGAGTGCACGGCCCGGCTGTCGGCCGGCACCTGCTCGCGCCGGTCCATCCCATAGTCGCGGACCACTTTGGCCACGCGTAGGCGATAGTCCGCGAAGATCCCCACGCGGCCGGCACTCTGGGCGGCGCGGTGCGACGGCAGATTGCGCCAGCGCGCCACCGCTTGCTCGTCGCGCCAGAAGGAAAGCGAGAGGATCTTGCCTTTCTGACTCAGGCTCTCGAAGCGCTCGATGCTGATGAAGCCGTCGATCTTTTCCAGCTCCTTGCGCAGCTCGGCCGCAATGTCGAGATAGTCCTGCCCTCTTCCGTCCGCCGGCCAGACTTCGAAGATCACTGCCATCATCGCACTTCTCCCTGTGCGTTCCGCCCGCCGAAGACGGGTATGCGGACATTGGGCAAGGCCCGATAGCTCACGCGCTCGGCCAGCCAATCCGGTTCCGCCAGGCGCGGCGCCAGTAGTTCCGCTGCAACCGCCGCAACGGCTGTCGCGATGATCTCGCCGGGACAGGCATGACGTCCCGCGCCGAAAGTGAAGCTTCGCCGATCAACCCGGTCGATGTCGAATCGCGCCGGCGCCGCGTTCGCCTTCTCGTCATGGTTCGCGGCCGCGAGGACGACCAGCACCGTCTCGCCCGCGCGCATCGTGTGCCCTTCGACAGTGATGTCGGCCGCTAAGAACCGGCGTGTGTTGTGGACCGGCGGGTCGAAGCGCTGCACCTCGTTGACGAAATCCCAAGGACGCCCCTCATCCAATGCACGGCGATACGCGTTGCGATCGCGCGCTGCGGCGAGCAGCGTATTGCCGACCAGCCCAGCGGTCGCGTCATGGGTCTGAAAGAGAAAGCCAAGCGCGTTCGCGACAACAGCAGCCGGCGAAGCGCTAACGGCGGCGACGCGCAGGATCGGTAGTACGTCTCCCGAACGCGCAGGAACCAATGGCGTCAAAATATCGAGCAGCCCGTCGGCCGCCCCGTTCGCCTTCTCTATTCGATCAGCCGAAGCGCCAGGCGCGACGCCAGCGACGAAAGCCGCAACCAGCGCGCACACCTCGCCATGCTGCGCCGGCGGCACGCCGAGCAGCGCCGCGACCACCGATACTGG
>DATAAP010000405.1:0-7419 GCA_036260035.1 Alphaproteobacteria bacterium
GAACAGGGTCGCTGCGATCGCGATCAGGGCCGCGAACTCGAACCCGCCCTCGCCGGGCCGCGCCATGACCAGAACGCCGAGAAACCCAACTCCGGTGGCGCTCCACCGCCGCCAGCGCACCTGCTCGTTGAGGAACAGTACGGCGAGCAGGATCATGAACAGCGGACGGGTGAAACTGAGCGCCGTGGCGTCCGCCAGCGGCAGATGGGTGACGGCATAGAAACCGAGCGTCATCGCCGTGTAGCCGATCAGCGCACGGCCGAGATGGCCGCCCCAGCGCCGCGTGCGGATCGCCGCGGGCCCATGGCGCAGCGCGAAGGGCAGCACGAACAGCCCCCCGAACAGGCAGCGGAAGAGGGCGATCTGGAACGGGTCGAGCGTCTGGCCCACCCACTTGATCAGCGCGTCCATCATCGCGAAGGCGGTGACCGCGCCGAGCATCCACAACGCGCCGCGCGCGTTATCAGGCAGGCGGCGCAGCCTGACGAGGTAGCGCTTCATCGCGCTTGGGCTAGTCGTCTGCGGCTTGTGCGGCGGCAGCCGGCGCTGCGTGCGTGCGCAGACGGGCCACGGCCGCCTCGCGATGCGCGATATAGGCGCTGGCGCCGACGATCACGGCGGCGCCGACCCAGGTCCAGAGATCGGGCAGCTCGCCGAAGGCGAACCAGGCGATCACAGCGACGAAGGGCAGCCGGGCATAGTCGAACGACATGACGATCGACGTTTCAGTGGCCACGAATGCGCGCGTCATCGCCTGGTGGCCGATCGTCGCGAGCAGCCCGAGCAGCACGATCAGCAGCCACGTGTGCGGCGGCGGCATGGTCCAGACGAACAGCGCCGGGATCAGCGACATCGGCACGATGTAGAGCGTCATGTAGGTGACGATCGCATTGGCGCTTTCGCTGCGGGTGAGCTGCTTCACCAGGATCGCGTTGACGCCGGCCAGCGCTGATGAGGCAAGCACCAGCACGTGCGCGAGGCCGAGCTCCGACAGGCCAGGCCGCAGGATGATCATAGCCCCAATGAAACCGATCACGGTCGCCGTCCAGCGCCGGGCGCGCACGATTTCGTGCAGCAAGATCACCGCGAAGATCGTCGCGAAGAGCGGCGAGGTGAAGGACAGGGCGGTGGCCTCGGCGACCGGCATCATCGCCAGCGCACTGAACCACAGCAGCATCGACACGAAGCCGAGGAAGGAGCGGCCGAGATAGTAACGGTGGTGATCGGTGCGCAGCGCCGAGGCGCCGGCGCGCACCAGCCATGGCAACATGAAAGCCAGGCCGCCGAGGTTGCGGAAGAACACGACCTCGAACGGATGCATGTCGAGAGAAAGCTGCCGGATGATGACATTCATGCCGGCAAAGCAGAACCCGGCCAAGGTCATCCACAACCCGCCGCGGATTGGGCCGGAAAGCGCGCAGAGGCTGGAGAACGGCTGAGGCGGCATGAACGAAGACTGCAGCCTAGCCGGCTGGACTGTGCGGAGCTAGCGCGGAGGCCGCAAAGCTCCGTTGCGCCGAATGGCGGGCGGCTCTTTCGCTCGGCGCGGCTTTGCGGTTAAATCCGCGCAAATTTTAGAAACAGGGAGCTGGTCCACGATGCCCGAAGCTGCCGCTGTCGACCGCCCGCTGTGGCAGCCCTCGGCCGACCGGATCGCCGCGGCGAATCTGACAGCTTTTGCCGCTGCCGCATCCCGTAAGTATGGCCTCAAGCTTGCGGATTACCGCGCGCTATGGCGCTGGTCGATCGACAAGCCGGAGGCGTTCTGGCGCGAAGTGTGGGAGTTCGGTGGGGTGATCGGCGACCCTGGCAAGACCGTCCTCATCGAGGGCGATAAGATGCCGGGTGCGCGCTTCTTCCCCGAGGCGCGGCTGAACTTCGCGCAGAACCTGCTGCGCCGCAACGACGCGAGCCCGGCACTCATTTTCTGGGGCGAGGACAAGGTCAAGCGCAGCGTGACCTGGGCGGAGCTCAATGCCGCCGTGTCGCGCGTCGCCCAGGCACTGCGCGCGCTCGGCGTCGTCGCCGGCGATCGGGTGGCGGGATACCTCCCCAACATGCCGGAGCCGATCATCGCCATGCTCGCGGCGGCGAGTATTGGCGCGGCATGGTCATCCTGCTCGCCCGATTTCGGCGTGCAGGGGGTGATCGACCGGTTTGGCCAGATCGAGCCGAAGGTGCTCTTCGCGGTCGACGGCTATCACTACAACGGCAAGGTGCATGACTGCCTCGCCAAGCTGCGCGAGATCGCGCCGCGCCTGCCGTCGGTGCAGAAGATCATCGTCGTTCCCTATGCGGGCACGCCGGCGCTCGACGGGCTGAAGAGCGCGCAGCTGTGGGACGATTTCGTTGCGCCGTACGAACCGGCGCCGATCGACTTCGCGCAGCTGCCCTTCAACCAGCCGCTCTACATCCTTTATTCGTCGGGCACCACGGGCGTGCCGAAATGCATCGTGCACGGCGCTGGCGGCACGTTGCTGCAGCACATCAAGGAGCATGTGCTCCATTGCGACGTAAAGCCGGGGGACCGCGTCTTCTACTTCACGACCTGCTCGTGGATGATGTGGAACTGGCTCGTCTCCGGCCTCGCGGCGGGGGCGACGCTCTGCCTCTATGACGGCTCGCCGTTCTACCCCTCCGGCAACATCCTGTTCGACTTCGCCGATGCGGCGGGGTTCACGCTGTTCGGCACGTCGGCCAAGTACATCGACGCCTGCGCCAAGGCGGGCATCGAGCCGATCAAGACGCACAAGCTGACGAGCGTGCGCGCGATCACCTCGACCGGCTCGCCGCTGGTCGCCGAAAGCTTCGACTATGTCTATACGAAGATAAAGCGCGACCTGCATCTCGCCTCCATCTCCGGCGGCACGGACATCGTGTCGTGTTTCGTGCTCGGCGTGCCGACGCTGCCGGTCTGGCGCGGTGAGATCCAGGCACGCGGCCTCGGACTCGCGGTCGAGGTGTTCGACGAGACCGGCAAGCCCGCGCGCGGTGCCAAGGGCGAGTTGGTCTGCGTGAAGCCGTTTCCGTCGATGCCGGTCGGCTTCTGGAACGATCCCGACGGCAAGAAGTACCGCGCCGCCTATTTCGCGCGCTTTCCGAACGTGTGGACGCACGGCGACTGGACGGAGATCACCGCGCATGACGGCGTGATCATCTATGGCCGCTCCGACGCAGTCTTGAATCCTGGCGGGGTGCGCATCGGCACGGCTGAGATCTACCGCCAGGTCGAACAGGTCGATGAGGTGCTGGAGTCGATCGTCATCGGTCAGGACTGGGACAACGACGTGCGCGTCGTGCTGTTCGTGCGCCTGCGCGATGGCATCAGGCTGACGCCGGAGATCGAGAGAAAGATCAAGGACCAGATCCGCCGCAACACCACGCCGCGCCACGTGCCGGCGAAGATCGTGCAGATCGCCGACATCCCGCGCACCAAGAGCGGCAAGATCGTCGAGCTCGCCGTGCGCGACGTCGTGCATGGCCGCCCCATCAAGAACCGCGAGGCGTTGGCTAATCCGGAGGCGCTGGAGCTCTATAAGGACCTGCCGGCTCTGAAGGCGTGATCATGCTCGACTATTTCCGCACGCTCGCGCGCTACAACCAGTGGGCCAACCGGCGGCTCTATGCCGCCTGTGCGCAGCTGTCCGAGGCGGAGTACATGAAACCGCGCGCCGCCTTCTTCGGCTCGCTCCATGGCACGCTCAACCACATCCTCGTCGGCGACCGGGTGTGGATGGGCCGCATCACAGGCCATGACGCGGGGATCAGGGCGCTCGACCAGATCCTCTATGGCGATTTCGCGGGGTTGCGCGTCGCGCGCGAGGCGGAGGACGCGCAGATCATCAACGTCGTCGATGCGATGGACATGCCGACGCTGAACACGACGCTGCGCTACAAGCCTATTACCGGCAATTCAATCATTGCGACGCCGATGCGCTTCGTGCTGGCGCATCTTTTCAATCACGGGACCCACCATCGCGGTCAGGCGCACGGCTTGCTTTCGCAGACTTCCGTCCCGCCGCCGCCGCTCGATCTGATCTTCTATCTGCGTGAGTCGTCTCCGGCGCCGGCGTAGGTAGCGCGGCTTCGGCAAGGATCCACTCGCGGAACGCCTTGATTTTGGGCCGCTCGGAGGTGGCCTCCGGTGACACGAGCCAGTACGACTTGCCGTTCGGCACGACGATATCGAAGGGCTGGTGCAGCTGGCCCGAGGCGAGCTCCGCGCTGAACAATGTTGGCGCGCCGCACGCCACACCGATTCCGGCGATCGCCGCCTCGACGGCAACGCGCGTCGAATCGAAGATCGGACCTTTTTTCAATTGCCCGACCGAAAGCCCGGCGGCGCGGAACCAGGTCCGCCAATCGTGCTCGTACTGCTCGTGCAGCAGCGGCACGCTCAGGATGTCTTCGGGCTTGCGCAGGCGCTCCTTGAACCGCGCATTGCAAAGGGGCGTGATCACGTCGTCGAGGATCTTGTCGCAGCGCAGGCCCGCCCACCCGCCCGTGCCGTAGCGAACCGCCACGTCGACGTCCTCGACCGCGAAGTCGATCAGCCGCGCGGTCGTAGTCAGGCGGACGTCGATCGACGGATGCGCCGCCTGGAACCGGGGCAGGCGCGGCACCAGCCAGCCGAGCGCAAACGTCGTCAACAGGCTGATGTTGAGTGTGCCCTGGCCGGCCTGGCGCCCGACGCGGTCGACGGCCTGCGCCAGCCGGTCGAAGGCCTCGCGCAGGTCGGGCAGCAGCGCGTGCCCGTCCTCTGTCAGCAGCAGGCCGCGCGTCAGCCGGCGGAACAGCTTCACGCCGATGCGCTCCTCGAGTGCTTTGACCTGGTGGCTGACGGCGGCCTGCGTCACGTTCAGCTCCTCCGCAGCACGGGTGAAACTGAGGTGGCGGGCGGCGGCCTCGAAGGCACGGAGCGAGTTCAGCGGCGGCAGCGGGCGGGGCATCTTATGGCCTAAAAAATCTAAGGCATGATAGGAGGATTCATCGTTTGTGAGCAAGCATCGGGTCGATCAAATCTATTGCCAGAGATTGGATGGCTCCAACAGTGCCATAAGGAGATTTGGTCATGAACGGAACCCTCTGCCACACCTCGCAGATCCCGGCGGCCGCGATGCAGCCTCGCTCCCCGGTCCTGAGCGCCGCCCTGCTACGCACGGTCGACACCGTCCTGCTCTGGCACGACCGCAGCAAGAGCCGGCGGATGCTTGCCACGCTTGACGACCGCATGCTGCGGGACGTCGGCATCGACCAGGCCACCGCGCAGCGCGAAGCCGAGCGGCCGTTCTGGCGTTAAGGCTTGGCGGGAAGGCGCAGGAGCAGCTTCCCCGTACCGTGCAGGGCCGCGTATAGCGCTCCGAACTGGCGGCTGAAGGCGGACCAGTCGAGGGAACCCGCCTTGGCCGCTACTGCGGCGTGGATTTCCCGGAGCGGCCGTCTGCCGTCGATCTGCGCCGCTATGGCCGCGGCGAGCGGCGGCAGCGGAAAGCGCAGGGTGAGTCCGTCGATGCTGAGGCCGAGCGAGCCGCCGCCCAGCGCCTGGCGCAGCGAGGCCGGGTCGGCGTCGAACCAGACTGGGATGGCGCGTGGGTCGTCGGCGCGCGGCGGTTCGACGGCATTGGTCGGATCCACCACATAGAATGCATGCGTCTTGATGTTGCCGGTCAGACGCTCCGCGAAGGCGGCGCGCTCGATCGCGGAGGACTCGGCGAGGCGCTTGAGCAGAACCGGATCGTTGAGATAGGCAGCCGGCTCGTAGCGCGCCAGCGGAACGAAAGCGACGAGGCGCAGACCCGCGGCGGCGATTAGCGACGCAATTTCGCCGACCTCATAGGCGCGGTCGCGGGCGTGCAGCAGCAAGTCATGCAGGCCGGAATCCCCTTCGGCGACGTGGTCACTGACGAACGGATTGCGCTTGAGCCAGTTGGTCGGCGGCAGCTGCGCCAGCAGCTTGCGCGCCAACGCCAGGCGCTCCTGCGGGTGGTCGCGCTGTGCGCCGAGCGCGGCAAGCAGCGCCTGCACATGATAGACGCCGGTGCGCCCCAAGGCGCCGTAGAGCATCAGCCCCATGCCGCCCGTCGGCGCCATTGCGCGCTTCAGCGAAGCGAGCCCTGCCGCGGGATCGTCGAGATGATGCAATACGCCGCAGCAATCGATGTAGTCGAACGTGCCGAGCCCGAGCGCATCGAGTTCGAGCAATGAACCGGTGACGAAGCGCACATTGCTGAGGCTGCGCGCGGCGGCGCGCGCCTCAGCGATCGCTCGCGATGCCTTCGACCAGTCGAGATAGACGAGTTCGGCCTGTGCCGCACCGGCTTCGGCGAGCTGGTGCGCGAGCATGATCGCGGCGTCGCCTGTCCCGCCGCCCGCGATGAGTGCGCGGAACGGCTTTGCAAGATCGAGGGTACCGCCGAACACGAAGTGATTTAGCTCGGCAAGATGGCTCGGCGATCCGATGATCAGCCGCTTCGCCTCGTCGCGCGGATCGCGGGGCGGGTAGGGCAGCGCTTCGTACTGTTCGCGGACCGGATCGGTCACCGAGGCCTCATCCTGAACTTGCCGGACGATGAGGCCTCTGCGTCTTCAGAAGGTCAAGACGATCTTGCCGGTGGATTTGCGCGCCAGCAGCATCTCCATCGCCTCCGGCGCCTTTTCCGCCGGTAGCACATGCGAGACATGCGGCTTGATCTTGCCCGCCTCGTACCAGCGCGCGAGCACCGCGAACCATTCGTGCACCAGCTCGGGATCGCGGTTGCGGTATTCGCCCCAGAACAGCCCGACCGCGGCGATGTTCTTCACCAGCAGGAGATTGGCAGGGATCTGCTGGATCCGGCCGGCGGCAAAGCCGACGATGACGATGCGCCCTTCCCAGGCGAGCGAACGCAGCGCCGCATCGGAGACGTCGCCGCCCACGGGGTCGAAGATCACGTCGATGCCGCGGCCGGCGGTCAGCGCCTTGATCCGCTCGCGCAGGTCCTCGCTCGCGTAGTCGATGACATGATCGGCGCCGTGCCGTCGCGCGACCTCGAGCTTGTCACCGCCGCGCGCCGCGGCGATGACGGTAGCGCCCATCGCCTTGCCGACCTCGATTGCGGCGACGCCGACGCCGCCCGCCGCACCCAGCACCAGCAATGTCTCGCCCGGCCTAAGGGCCGCGCGCCGCGCCAGTGCGGCCTGTGCGGTGCCGTAGACGATCGGGAAACCGGCGGCCGTGACGAAGTCCATGGCATCCGGCATGGGAAATACGGCGCTCGCGTTACACACCACTTCCTCGGCGAAGGCGCCGATTCCGATCGCCGCCATGACGCGCGTGCCGATGGCGATGCCGGTGGCTTCCGCCCCGATCTCGGTCACGGTGCCGGCGGCCTCGAGGCCGGGAATGAAAGGCAGCGCCGGCTTTATTTGGTAGCGGCCCTG
>DATAAP010000406.1:0-3115 GCA_036260035.1 Alphaproteobacteria bacterium
CTTGCGCTGGCGACTGGCGCTAGTCGGTGGCGTATTCGCCACCACGGTGGCGATCGCGGTCGTCGCCCATCTGCGTGATCCGCGCGCCGCGAGTCCGGCTGCCGCCGCCAAGCCCATAGCGAGTATCAGGGTCGCCAACGTGCGGCCGCACTACAAGGTGGGGTCGCCTTACGCCATCAACGGCGTCACCTATCATCCGCGCGAGGATCTCTCCTACCGGCGCGTCGGCATTGCGTCGTATTACGGCGGCGAACGGCGCGGCATCGATTTCCATGGCCGGCCCACGGCGAACGGCGAGATCTACGACATGTACGGCCTGACCGCCGCGCATCCGACTCTGCCGATGCCGAGCGTTGTCAGTGTCACCAACCTTGAGAACGGTCGTTCGCTGAAGCTGCGGGTCAACGACCGCGGCCCCTTCGCAGAAGGCCGCCTGATCGATGTCTCGCGGCTCGCGGCACGCCATCTCGGCTTCGAGGAAAAGGGCACGGCGCGCGTGCGCGTCGAAGTACTGCCCGAGGAAACCCGCGCCCTCAAGGAAGCGATGCTCCGCGGCACGAGATGAGTTGCGCCGGACGCATTTGTCCGCGCGATGCCAGTCATTCATGATCTGGTGCGTGGGACGGGACCAGAGCCTAACCCGGCGCAGAACGATGCCATCGAGGGGGAACGCATGCTCAAACTCTTCTACGCGCCGCATACCTGCGCACTGGCCTCGCATATCGCATTGGAAGAGGCGGGTGCCGGCTACGAGGCGGTCCGTCTGAGCTTCGGCAGCAACGATCAGCGCAAACCCGAGTATCTGAAGATTAATCCTAAGGGCCGCGTGCCGGCGCTCGTCACGGATCGCGGCATCCTGACCGAGACGCCGGCGATCCTCGCTTTCGTGGCGCAGAGCTTTCCGTCCGCGCAGCTGGCCCCGCTCGAGGATCCCTTTGCCTTTGCGCAGGTGCAGGCCTTCAACAGCTATCTCTGCTCGACGGTGCACGTGGCGCATGCGCACCGCATGCGCGGCTATCGCTGGGCGGACGATCCGGCGGCGATCGAGGCCATGAAGCGCAAAGTACCGCAATCCGTCGGCGAGTGCTTCGAGCTGATTGAGCGCGAGATGCTGGTCGGCCCCTATGTGATGGGCGAGCGCTATACGATAGCCGATCCCTATCTCTTCACTCTGACGCAGTGGCTGGACGCGGACGGCGTCGACCGCAAGCGCTTGCCGAAAGTGCAGGCGCATTTCGAGCGCGTCGGCGCGCGGCCCGCGGTCCGCAAGGCGATCGCGGCGGAGCTTTCCTAAAGGTTTGCCGGCGCGTCAGCTTGCTGCGGCCGCTGCGGCGGCGAGCGCCTGACGCTCATTGTTCTCGGCGATCGCCTGCTTGATCGCACCTTGCAGGTGCGGGCAATCGGCGGCATTGCCGGGCATGGCAATGCAGCGAAAATCGCTGACGCCGAGATCCTGCGCGTTGCGGTAGCGCCCGCGCATCGTCACGCGCGCAGAAGCAGTGCATTTGGGGCAGTTCACGCTTTTCGCGGACATCCGCGTTCACCTTGTTCTTGGGGACAGTGTATGAACGCAGCCGCGTGCCGATGGTTGCCCGGTATGCTGGCCCGACTCGGCGTCTTTTTGGTCCAATCGCCGAATGGAAGAACGAATCGCCGCTACGGGCCTCGACACGGCGAAGGAGCGCCGCGCCAGTCGACGAGGCGTGACAAATGCGTGATCTTTGGTTCTCTACGGCCCGCCGGCAGAGCCTGTGCGGGAGCGCTGGCTAGCTGTATAGTCGGACCTCCCCACAATCGCTAACCCGATCGTGCCCGAAAACTCGGAATTCAGCGCCGAACGCCTCAAAGTCGCCCTCGAACTGGCCCGCGCAGGCCTGTGGGAGCGCGACGTCCGCTCCGGCAAGGTGCGCCGCACGCCGATGGTCGACGAGATGTTCGGGTTCAAACCGGGCGAGGCCGGCGATAACGCCGCGCCGTTCCTGGCGCGGATTCATCCCGACGACTTGGCGGCGATGGCGCGGTCGTTCCAGCGCGTGCTCGCGCCGGGCACCTATTACCAGATGGATTTCCGGGTCAATCGCGGCGACGGCGCGCTGCGCTGGATCGCCGGACGGGCGGAAGTCATCCGCGGCGAGGGCGGGCAGCCGATCCGCGTGCTCAGTGTTCTGCGCGACGTCACGGAGCGCAAGCTGACGGAGGAGGCGCTGCGCGACGCGCTCGATCACAGCACGGAGATTCTGGAGAGCATCAGCGATGCGTTCTTCGCGCTTGGCCCCGATTTCACCTTTACCTACGCCAATCACCGCGCGCTGGAAATGTGGGGAAGGCGGGCCGAGGAGGTGATCGGCCGCAAACTGCTCGAGGTATTCCCGCAGGCGACAGGAACGCCGGTGCATTCGGCCTATCTGGACGCCATGCGACGGCGCGAGACGGTGCATCTCGAGACGATCTCGCCAGTCATCAGCCGCTGGCTGTCTGTGACGATATATCCGTCCCGCGGCGGCGGCCTGTCGGTCTATTTCCAGGACATTGAGGAGCGCAAGAAGGGCGAGGAGCGCATGCGCCTGCTGGCGGCCGAGGTCGACCACCGCGCGAAAAACATGCTCTCGCTTGTCAATGTCATGCTGCGGCAGACGCGCGCCGCGACGGTGCAGGAATTCGCGACAGCGGCGCAGGGCCGGGTCGCCGCGCTCGCGCGCGCGCATACGCTGCTGTCGGATACCCGCTGGGAAGGTGCGGATCTCGGCAAGCTGATCCGCGAGGAACTGGCGCCATTCCGCCTTGGGAAGAGCGGGCGCATCACTGCCGAAGGCGAGAGGCTGGCGCTCTCGCCGGCGGCGGCACAGGCCTTTGCGATGGCGGTGCACGAGTTGGCGACCAATGCCGGCAAGTATGGGGCGCTGTCGGCGCCGGAGGTGACCGTGTCCGTGAACTGGACGCTGTCGGGGCCCGACCTGCTGCTGACGTGGCGTGAAAGCGGCGGCCCGCGCGTGCGCGCCAGCGGCGAGTCCGGCTTCGGCCTGCGTGTGATCACGCTGGCCATCCGCGATCAGCTTGGCGGCAAGGCGAGCTTCGATTGGCGCCCGGAAGGCTTGCGCGTCGAACTCGCCGTGCC
>DATAAP010000407.1:0-13694 GCA_036260035.1 Alphaproteobacteria bacterium
GGTGGGCGGCGCGGCGCGACCCCGACCGCCTGAGCCCAATCGACGCATTTCCACAGGCGCGCGGCGCGAACCCATATATGCGACCATGAAGTCTCTGAACCTATGGGGAGGCAGCCGGTGAACGAAGACGTCTTCAACATGGAAGTCCGCAAGTTCCTGAAGCTGGTGGGGGTCACCTCGCAGCGCGAGATTGAGAAGGCCGTGCGCGACGCGCTCAAGGCCGGCACGCTGAAAGGCGATGAGACGCTGAAGGCCCGCGTGGTGCTGTCGCTCGACGGCGCCGGGCTGAAGCACACGATCGATGGCGAGATCGCGCTTGGCTGAGACGGGTTCAGTGGCCGCGCAGCGCAATCATCAAGGCATCGTAGGGAATCGCCGCGAACTCGCGCAGGCGGTAGAACAGCCAGACCTGCGGCCGCATCGTCGCGCGCTCGTCAGGCATCGGCGCCGCGCGCGCGGCGATGCCGCAGGCGCGCAGCAGCAGCACGCAGCGCGCCTGGTGGAAGCGGTCGGAGCAAACCAGCACGGGTGACAATTCCGGACGCGCGTGCAGGATCGCCGCGCAGTTGACGGCGGAACTGCGCGTGTTGTGCGCGGCGTCTTCCACCAGGATGCGGGCCTCGTCGATGCCGGCCTTGCGCAGCAGCTCGCGCATGACTGTGGCTTCGGTCCGGCCGCCGCGCGGCTGCGCGCCGCTGACCAGGAAGCGCGCGTCGCCCTGCCCGGCCGCCGCGGCGAGCGCGCCCCCCACGCGGCGCTCGAGTGCCGGCCCAGGGGTTCCGTCCGGACGCAAGCGGGCACCGAAGATCACGAAACAGGACGGCACGAAGGATTCCAACGCGCAACTTCGCCCACGCGTTGCGTCACCGCTGGAGGAGTTCGCGCAACTTCAGGATAGCGCTTTCGGGCGTCGTGATCACCGTGCGTCGGTCAGCGGGGGCGATGGCCGACGCCGCGCGGGCCATCGAAAACTGCGTGAGCACGAGGGCGTCCACCGCGATCAGATCGGCCGCCGCCCGGGCGATCAGCCGGTCATGCTCCGCGGCATCGCCGCGCTTGAGCGCGGCCAGCGCCCCGTCGACCACGCGGGTCAGGATGGTCGGGACTACCCCCTTCGCCTTCGCCATGGCCTCGAGTTCCGCGGTCATCGAGGGGATGGTCGGCCCGAATGTCGCCAGCAAGGCGATGCGCGGCCCCGCCCGCAGTGCTGCCTCCAGCGCCGCCTCGTTCGGCTTCAGCACCGGGATCGGATCGGCGCTCCGGCCCAGGGCCGCCTTGCAGGCATCGATTGCCTGACCGAAGGCCGAACAGGTGAACAGGATGCCGCGCGCACCCGCCCGCGCCGCATAGTGCGCGAGATCGAGGAAGCGCTGGTTGATCGCTGGTGTAATCGAGCCGGCCGCGGCTAGGTCCGGGGCCAGCGAATCGTCCATCAGATTGAAGCGCGCGGCCTCGGGCCATAGCGCGGCGAAAGCGCGGTTTGCCGGCTCGGGTGATTCGGGCAGGGCGTGAATGAGCGCGATGCGCGGTCCGGGCATGGTCCTTTGAGGAGTTCTGGGTTTGCCGCGCGTCGGGTTATCATGCCGCGCAGGGGGTGCCAAGCGGAGGGAGGGACCGACGCAATGACCCTGCACTACACCATCGGCATGACGATCGCCGGGAAGTCGCGGCACGTGACGGTCGAGGCCGAGGATGCCTTGATCGCGGCCCTCAAGGTCAAGCACCAGAACCCAGCCGCCGCGATCACTTACGTGCGCAAGACCAATACACGCGGCGACCGCCGTCATCCGCAGGCAGACATCGGGGAGCGGCGGCCGCTCTAGAGCGCGCCGAACCGAGAAGCCTAGGCCTTCTCCTGCTCGACGATGCCTTGCGCCTTCATCATGCGCTGCACGGCCGGCCGCGCCTTGACCAGATCAGTGAGCTGCTTGATGTGGATGTAGCGATAGGCGGGCTTCTCGAACCAGCGGCTCCAGCGCGCCAGCATGTGCATGAAGATGTCGGCCGCGCTGAATGTCTCCCCGAGCACGTAGGGCCCGCGCACGGCCAGCTCCGAGTCGATGTAGATGAACATGCCGGCCAGCCGCCGCTCGGCGCTCGCCTTGAGCTGCTGCTGCGTGTTCGGCGCGTCGGGAAAACTCCGCTCTGGGTAGAAATACTCGAGGAATGCCGGCTGCAGCGTGTTCGAGAGATAGAGCAGCCACTGATACCAGTGCGCGCGCTGCGGCGTGCCGAGCGCGGGCGCCAGCTTCGCTTCGGGATGCCGGTCCGCGAGATGCATGATGATCGCGGCTGACTCCGTCAAGACGAAGTCGCCGTCGACCAGCACCGGCACGCGGCCTTTCGGATTGAGCTTGAGGTACTCGGGCCTCTGATGTGCCTTCTTCTGCAGGTCGACCAGCACCAGCTCGTGCTTCGCGCCGATCTCTTCCAAGACGGCGTGCGGCGCCATGGCCGCGGAACCAGGCGCATAGAAAAGCCTGTACATGAGGCGTCTTCCTCCGGTCGTTAGAAACCGATGATGGCTTTGGCAGCCAGATAGATCCCGGCGAGAATGCCGCCGCCAACCGCTATGGCGATCGCCGTGGCGATGGCGGCGACCAGCAGCCCGATCAGCACCACCACGCCGTCGCGCTCGATCAACCCCAGCGAGATGAGCCCTTGCGCCACGGCCGGCGGCTGGTTGGCGAAGGGGATGGGCAGGGCGACGACGATCGACAGCAGCAGCAGCACGAGCCCGAGCAGCCGCTCGACCACGCGCGACGACATCAGTGCGAGGCGCGGGCGCAGCAGGCGCTCGATGCGCAGCAGGTGCGGCTCCGCCTTCTTAACCATGGTGCGGAAATCCTTCATCGCGATCGAGCGTTCCAGCGCGAAACGCGGCAGCCAGGGCCGCTGCGCGCCTAGGATCATCTGCAATGACACGAAGATCTGCGGAATGCCGAACACCGTCGACAGCCCGGGAATCGTGCCGAGGCCGACCGCGTTGGGCAGCGAAAGGATCAGCATCAGCACGCCAAAGGCGCGCTCGTCGAGCACGGCGAGTAGGTCCGCGAGCTTCACATGCGCCTTGGGCGAATGCGCCAGCTCGCCGATGATCTGCGAGACCTTGCGGTTGTTTCCGGCATGCTCGCTCATAGCGGGTTAGCTTGCCTTGCGCGCGCGCGGATGCGCCTGATCATATACGGCGAGGATGCGCTCGGCATCGACGGCGGTGTAGCGCTGCGTCGTCGACAGCGAGGCGTGGCCGAGCAGCTCCTGGATTGCGCGCAGGTCGCCGCCTGCCGCCAGCAGGTGCGTGGCGAAGGAATGCCGCAATGCGTGCGGCGTGGCGGTCTCCGGCAGGCCGAGCCAGGCGCGCAGCTTGCGGACTTGCGCCTGAACCACGCCGGCCTGCAGCCGCTTGCCGCGTGCGCCGAGGAAGAGCGGCCCGCCCGGGCCGGGCTGGTACGGACAGCGCGCGAGGTAATCGCTGATCGCCTCCCGCACGCCGGCGATCAGCGGCACGGCACGCTGCTTGCGGCCCTTGCCTAGCACGGTCAACGAATCGCTCAGCGGCAGGATGTCGCGGTTGAGCGACAGCGCCTCGTCGATGCGCAGGCCCGCGCCGTAGAGCAGCATCAGCAGCGCGGTATCGCGCGCGGCAATCCATGGCTCCTCGCTCAGATGCTCGATCGCGTCGATAGCCGCGACGGCATCCGGCTCGGACAGCGGCTTGGGCACGGCGCGCGGCAGTTTCGGCGTGCGCAGCGCCGCGACATGCGGATTGTGCGTGAGGCCGCGGCGGTCGAGCCAGCGGAAGAAGTTGCGCAGCACCGACAGCGCGCGGGCATTCGAGGCGGCGACGTGATCGGTGTTCACGCGCGCGGCGAGCCAGGCGCGGAAGTCAGCCGCGCGCAGCTCGGCCAGTGCGGCGAGATCGGCCGGCCCGCCGCGGTGTTCGGCCAAGAAGGCGAAGAAGAAGGCGAGATCGCGCCCGTAAGCCGCGATGGTGTGCCGCGAGGCGCGGCGCTCGCTCGCGAGCCATTCGAGCCAGTCTGCATAGGCGCGCGCGACATCCGCGCCGGCGAGGAGGGGAGGCGGTTCCTTGCTGCCCGCCCGCGCGCTCACGCCCGGTCGAGCCATGCGCGGATCGACAGTTCGACGACGCGCCCGAGGAACGTCAGCAGCTCGCTGCCCTGGCCGGGATGGAATTTGTGCGGATCGCGCGCGCCGAAGGCGAGTACGCCAAGCGGCGCGTCGCGCCGCAGCTGCATGCGCAGCAGCGCCTGCGAGCGCACCAGCGTGGCCGCACTGCCGAACAGCTCGCTATCGCCCGGCGTGTCGGCGAGCAGCAGCACCTCGCGCGCGCCGGACATCAGCCGATCGATGCGGCCGCGCGGAAAGAGGCGTAGGCCCCGGGCCTGCTGACCCGGAGCCACGCGGTCGAGCGCCTCGAAGCCGAGCACGACGGCATCAACTTCGAGATGCACGGCGAGATCGGTGGTGATGACCTCAATCAGATGCTCCAGCGTGGTGGCGCCCAGCAGGGCCAGGATCGACGCATGGATGCGCGATTGGATCGACAGATTCTCGCGCGCGGTGGCGATCAGCTCGTTCTGCGATTCCTGCAGCTTGCCGAGCTCGCCGCGCAGCCGCTCGAGCATGTAGCGCTGCATGTCGATGACGCCCTCGCCGCGGTCATGCGCAGGCGGCGTCAGCAGGCGCACCAGATCGGGGTGTTCGACCAGGAAGTCGGGATGGCGGCGCAAATACTCGGCGACTTCGGCTCCCGTCGGCGTCGTGCGGGTGATGCGTGGTGCGGCTTCGCGTTCGGCCATGAAGTCAGGCCTTGAGGATGGACTGGCCGGTCTTCTGCCAGTCGGCGAGGAACGCGGCGAGGCCCTTGTCGGTGAGCGGGTGGGCGAAGAGCTGGCGCATGACGCTTGGCGGCATCGTCGCGACATGCGCGCCTAGCTTCGCCGATTCAACGATGTGCATCGGATGACGGATCGATGCGACCAGCACCTCCGTCTTGAACGCGGGATACTGGCGGTAGATCTGGCAGATGTCGCGGATAAGCGCCATGCCGTCGGCGCCGACATCGTCGAGGCGCCCCACGAAAGGCGAGATGAAGCTGGCGCCGGCCTTCGCCGCGAGGATCGCCTGCGCCGCCGAGAAGCACAGCGTGACATTGACCATCGTGCCTTCGCTCGACAGCGACTTGCACGTCTTCAAGCCGTCCATGGTGAGCGGGACCTTGACGGTGACGTTCTTCGCGATCTTCGCCAGCGCTCGGCCTTCGGCGAGCATCGTCGCATGGTCGGTCGCGGTCACCTCGGCGCTGATCGGGCCAGGCACGACCGCGCAGATCTCTTTCACCACGTCGAGGAACTTGCGTCCGGATTTCGCGACCAGCGACGGATTGGTCGTCACGCCGTCGACGAGTCCGGTCGCGGCGAGTTCGCGAATTTCATTAAGGTCGGCCGTATCGATGAAAAACTTCATGAATTCCGATGATCCGTTTCTCGCACGCTGCCGCGTGCGGCGCGCTGGGCGTGACCCATAGCCCATCGCGCGAGTAAAGTGTAGCGCATGGTGATTCGCCACGCCAGTTCGGCGCCGCTTGACGACGCGTTTTCAGATGACGAATCGGCGACCGCACGCGTGCGCGTGTTGTTGCCGCTGCCGCTCGAAGGCGCTTATGATTACAAGGCGGCGCGCGGAGTCGGTCTCGCACCCGGCGATTTCGTGCGCGTGCCGCTCGGCTCGCGCCATGTCAATGGCGTGGTGTGGGATGACGTTGCGAAGGCGGACGACTCAGTTCCCGACGAAAAGCTGAAGAAGGTCGCCGAGCGGCTCGACGTCCCGCCGATGTCGCAGGCGATGCGCCGCTTCGTCGAATGGGTTGCCGCTTACACCATGACGCCGCCTGGCGCGGTGCTGCGCATGGCGATGAGCGTCGAGGCGGCGCTCGAACGGCCGCGGCCACTCCCGGCCTTCGCGCTTTCGCCGCTTGCGCCGGATCACGGAGCCCCGCAGCAGCTCGAGCCGCGACTCACGGCCGCGCGGCGCACGGTGCTGCGCTGCCTGCGAAACGGCGGACCGCAGACCGGCCGCGCGCTGGCCGAAGCGGCTGGCGTCGGCAGCGGCGTCTTGCGCGGCATGGTCGAGCTCGGCTGGCTCGACCCGACCACGATCGAGCGCCCGGCGCCTCCTGTACCGGATGGGACGCGGCATGGGCCTGCCTTGTCCGACGATCAGCACTCCGCGGCCGCCGCGCTGCAGGCGCGCCTTGATCAGGGCTTTTCGGTGACGCTGCTCGATGGCGTCACCGGCTCGGGCAAGACCGAGGTCTACTTCGAAGCCATCGCCGCCGCGATCGCGCGCGGCAAGCAAGTGCTGGTGCTCTTGCCCGAAATCGCGATGAGCGCGCAGTGGCTGGCGCGGTTCGAGCAGCGCTTCGGCGCGCCGCCAGCGGCCTGGCATTCGGAAATCGGGCAGGCGGCGCGCTGCCGCTCCTGGCGCAATGTCGCCGAGGGACGCGCACCCGTGGTCGTCGGCGCACGCTCCGCGCTTTTCCTGCCGTTTCCCGATCTCGGCCTGATCGTCGTCGACGAGGAGCACGAGGCCGCCTTCAAGCAGGAGGACGGCGTCGTCTATCACGCCCGCGACATGGCGGTGGTGCGCGCGCGCATCGGCCAGCTGCCGATCGTGCTGGTTTCGGCGACGCCGTCGCTGGAGACCGTCATCAACGTGGCGCAGGGGCGCTATCAGGCGGTGCACTTGCCCGACCGGCATGGCGGGGCGGCCCTGCCCGATGTCGAGACGATCGACCTGCGCCAGGACCAGCCGCCGCGGCAGAGCTGGCTATCGTCGCGGCTGCGCACGAGCGTGGCCGAGACGCTGGCGGCCGGCGAGCAGGCCATGCTCTTTCTCAACCGCCGCGGCTACGCTCCGCTGACGCTGTGCCGCACCTGCGGGCACCGGCTGCAATGCCCGAGCTGCACGGCCTGGCTGGTGGAACATCGGCTGGTCGGCAAGTTGCAGTGTCATCATTGCGGCTTCGCGATGCGCCCGCCGAAGACCTGCGCCTCCTGCGGCGACACGGACAGCTTTGCCGTGTGCGGCCCCGGCGTCGAGCGCATAGCCGAGGAGGCGGCGGCGCTCTTCCCCGAGGCGAAGATCGAGATCATCACCAGCGACACCATCGCCGGGCCGGAAACGGCGAGTGCTTTCGTCGCGCGCATGGCGAATAAGGAAATCGACCTGCTGGTCGGCACCCAGATCGTCGCGAAGGGACACCATTTCCCGATGCTTACTTTGGTCGGCGTGGTTGATGCCGATCTCGGCCTCGCCGGCGGCGATCTGCGTGCCGCCGAACGGACTTACCAGCTCCTCCACCAGGTCGCGGGACGCGCGGGACGGGCTGGGCGGCCGGGCCGCGTGCTGCTTCAGACTCATATGCCGGAGCACCCCGTGATGCGGGCGCTGGTCGAATGGGACCGCGACCGCTTTCTCGCCGCCGAGGCGGAGGAGCGGCTGCGGCTGGGCCTGCCGCCATTCGGCCGCCTCGCCGCGGTCATCCTCGCCAGCCCCGACGAGCCGGCGGTCGACGATACCGCGCGCCGGCTCGCACGCGTCGCCCCGCGCGCCAGCGACCTCGAGGTGCTTGGCCCTGCGCCGGCGCCGCTCGCCATCCTGCGCGGGCGCCATCGGCGCCGCTTCCTGGTCAAGGCGAGCCGCTCCGCCGACATCCAGGGCGCCATCGCGGCGTGGCTGCAGCGGGTCGAAATCCCTACCTCGGTGCGTCTTTACGTTGATATCGATCCCTATAGTTTTCTGTGACTTTTCGTCGCCATCCCAAGCGCTTCCGGCGTGTTGCATCGCCTAAGACGCTGTGGTAGCACTCCCGCGCCCTAAGGCCGGGCTGTTGCTTCGGCCAAGCGGCCGTTTTGCGTCAATTGTGGTGCGGCTTGAACCGCACCCATAAGTCTTCAGGGACCGATCAGCGTGGCATCCGACACCTCCTTAGCTGCCGGCCTCGCGGGGCGTTACGCCACTGCGCTCTATGAGCTCGCCGACGAGGCGAAGCAGCTCGACGCGGTAGCCGCCGATCTCGCGCGCATCCGCGCGATGATCGATGAGAGTGACGATCTGCGGCGCATGATCTCCAGCCCGTTGATCTCGCGCGAAGTGCAGGCCAAATCGATCGATGCGCTGGTAGGGCAGGCCGGCATCGGCGAGGTCACGCGCCGGTTCGTGCGCGTCGTCGCCAACAACCGGCGGCTCTTCGCGTTGCGCTCGATCATCGAGGTGTTCAACCGCATGCTGGCCGAGCGCCGCGGCGAGCTGACCGCCGAGGTGGTCTCGGCCAAGCCGCTGTCGCCGCAACAGGCCGAGGCGGTCAACGCGGCGCTGCGCGGCGCCGTCGGCCGCAAGGTCTCAATGGATCTCAAGGTCGATCCGAAGCTCCTCGGCGGGCTGCGCGTGCGCGTAGGTTCGCGCCTCGTCGACGCCTCGCTCGCCTCCAAGCTGCAACGACTCCAACTCGCGATGAAAGGTTTCGAGTAATGGAAATCCGGGCCGCCGAAATTTCGGCAATCCTCAAGAAGCAGATCGCCCAGGCCGATATGGGCGCCGACGTCGCGGAGGTCGGCCAGGTGATCTCGGTCGGCGACGGCATCGCGCGCGTCTACGGCCTCGACAAAGTCCAGGCCGGCGAGATGGTCGAATTCCCCGGCGGCGTGAAGGGCATGGCCCTGAACCTCGAATCCGACAATGTCGGCGTCGTCGTGTTCGGCGACGACAGCGCCATCAAGGAGGGCGACACGGTTAAGCGCACCGGGGCGATCGTCGAGTGCCCGGTCGGCAAGGGCCTGCTCGGCCGCGTGGTGGATGCGCTCGGCAACCCGATCGACGGCAAGGGCCCGATCAAGGACGCGCAGCGGCGGCGCGTCGAGGTCAAGGCGCCGGGCATCATCGCCCGCAAGTCGGTGCACGAGCCGATGCAGACCGGCCTCAAGGCGATCGACAGCCTGGTGCCGATCGGCCGCGGCCAGCGCGAGCTGATCATCGGCGACCGCCAGACCGGCAAGACGGCGGTCGCGATTGACACCTTCCTGAACCAGAAGGCGATCAACGCCACCGGCGATGAGTCGAAGAAGCTCTATTGCATTTATGTCTGCGTCGGCCAGAAGCGCTCGACCGTCGCGCGCATCGTCAAGACGCTCGAAGATTACGGCGCGCTCGAATACTCAATCGTCGTCGCCGCGACCGCCTCCGAGCCAGCGCCGCTGCAGTTCCTGGCGCCCTACACCGGCTGCACGATGGGTGAGTATTTCCGCGACAACGGCATGCATGCCGTGATCGTGTACGACGACCTGTCGAAGCAGGCCGTCGCATACCGCCAGATGTCGCTGCTGCTGCGCCGCCCGCCGGGACGCGAGGCGTATCCGGGCGACGTCTTCTATCTGCACTCGCGCCTCCTGGAGCGCGCGGCGAAGATGTCGGACGCGCAGAAGGCGGGCTCGCTGACCGCGCTGCCGGTCATTGAGACGCAGGCGGGCGACGTCTCGGCCTACATCCCGACCAACGTCATCTCGATCACAGACGGCCAGATCTTCCTCGAGACGGACCTCTTCTATAAGGGCATCCGTCCGGCGATTAACGTTGGCCTATCGGTCAGCCGCGTCGGCTCGGCCGCGCAGATCAAGGCGATGAAGCAGGTCGCCGGCCGCATCAAGCTCGAGCTCGCGCAGTACCGCGAAATGGCTGCCTTCGCACAGTTCGCCTCCGACCTCGATGCGTCGACGCAGAAGCTGCTCGCCCGCGGCGCGCGCCTGACCGAGCTGCTGAAGCAGCCGCAGTACTCGCCGATGCCGGTCGAGGAGCAGGTCGTGTCGATCTTCGCCGGCGTGCGCGGCTATCTCGACGGGCTGGATGTCGGCAAGATCGGCCGCTTCGAGCAGAGCCTGCTGAGCGAGATCAAGGCGAAGCACAAGGACATCCTCGACTCGATCCGTGCCGAGCGCGAGCTGAAGCCGGCGACCGAGGAGAAGCTGAAGAACGTCCTCGATCAATTCGTGAAGACTTTCGCCTGATCGGAGCGGGATCGAGCCGAACGCGCCATGCCTAGCCTCAAGTCGCTCCGCGTCCGCATCAACAGCGTCAAGTCGACGCAGAAAATCACCTCTGCCATGAAGATGGTGGCGGCGGCGAAGCTGCGTCGCGCCCAAGAGCAGGCCGAGGCGGCGCGCCCGTTCGCGGAGCGCATGTCGCGCATGCTCGGCTCGCTGGCGGGCTCGCTCGCCGGCGGCGGCGGGCCGGCGCTGCTGTCGGGCACGGGGCGCGAGCAGGTGCATCTGATCGTCGTCACGACGTCGGACCGCGGCCTGTGCGGCGCGTTCAACTCCTCGATCGTGCGCGGCGCGCGCCAGCTCATCCGGCAGCTCCTGTCCGAGGGCAAGACGGTCAAGATCATGACCGTCGGCCGCAAGGGCCGCGACCAGCTGCGCCGCGACTACGGCCGGCTGATCGTCGAGTCGATGGAAGAGGTCGGCAAGCGCCGGCTCGCCTTCGCCGACGCGCAGCGCGTCACCGACCGCATTGTCGCGATGTACCAGGCCGGCGAGTTCGACGTCTGCACGATCATCTACAACCGCTTCAAGTCGGCGATCAGCCAGATCGTCACGCGCCAGCAGATCATCCCGTTCCCAGTCGAGGCCGGCGCTGGCGGCGCGGCGACCGAATCGGGTGCCATCTACGAGTTCGAGCCGGACGAGGAGGAGATCCTCGCGGCGCTGCTGCCGCGCAACCTGGCGGTCCAGGTCTACCGGGCGCTGCTCGAGAACGCCGCGTCCGAGCAGGGCGCGCGCATGAGCGCCATGGATAGCGCCACGCGCAATGCCGGCGACATGATCAAGCGTCTCACACTGAACTACAACCGCACGCGCCAGGCGATGATCACCAAGGAGCTGATCGAGATCATCTCCGGCGCCGAGGCGGTCTGACACATCCCGTAGGAGCTGAACGATGGCGAAGAACAATGTCGGTCGGATCGCGCAGGTCATGGGCGCGGTGGTGGACGTCCATTTCGATGGCGAGCTGCCGGAGATCCTGAACGCGCTGCAGGTCGACAACCAGGGGAACAGGCTGATCCTCGAAGTGGCGCAGCACCTCGGCGAGCAGACGGTGCGCTCGATCGCGATGGACACGACCGACGGCCTCGTGCGCGGCCAGGAGGTCGTCGACACCGGCAGCCCGATCGCCATGCCGGTCGGCCCGGAGACGCTTGGCCGCATCCTCAACGTCATCGGCACGCCGGTGGACGAGCGCGGCCCGGTGAACGCGAAGCGGACGCTGCCGATCCACCGCCCGGCGCCGGAATTCGTCGACCAGTCGACGGAAGCCGAAATTCTCGTCACGGGCATCAAGGTCGTCGACCTGCTGGCTCCCTACGCGAAGGGCGGCAAGATCGGTCTGTTCGGCGGTGCCGGCGTCGGCAAGACCGTGCTGATCATGGAGCTGATCAACAACGTTGCGAAGGCGCATGGCGGCGTCTCGGTGTTCGCCGGCGTGGGCGAGCGCACCCGCGAAGGCAACGACCTCTATCACGAGATGATCGAGTCGGGCGTCATCAAGCTCGACGGGGCCGGCTCGAAGGTGGCGCTGGTCTATGGGCAGATGAACGAGCCGCCGGGTGCGCGTGCGCGCGTTGGCCTCTCCGGCCTGACGGTCGCCGAATACTTCCGCGACGAGGAAGGCCAGGACGTGCTGTTTTTCGTCGACAACATCTTCCGCTTCACCCAGGCGGGATCGGAAGTGTCGGCGTTGCTGGGCCGCATTCCCTCGGCGGTCGGTTACCAGCCGACCCTGTCGACGGACATGGGCGCCCTGCAGGAGCGCATCACGACCACCAAGAAGGGCTCGATCACCTCGGTGCAGGCCATCTACGTGCCGGCCGACGACTTGACCGATCCGGCGCCGGCGACCTCGTTCGCGCACTTGGACGCGACCACCGTGTTGTCGCGCCAGATCGCCGAGCTGGGCATCTACCCGGCGGTCGACCCGCTCGACTCGACGAGCCGCATGCTCGACCCGCGCGTCGTGGGCGAGGAGCACTACCAGGTCGCGCGCGACGTGCAGCGCATCCTGCAGACCTACAAGTCGCTGCAGGACATCATCGCGATTCTGGGCATGGACGAGCTGTCGGAAGAGGACAAGCTGACGGTCGCACGTGCGCGCAAGATCCAGCGCTTTATGTCGCAGCCCTTCCACGTCGCCGAAGTGTTCACCGGCACGCCGGGCGTGTTCGTGAAGCTCGAGGACACGATTAAGGGCTTCAAGAAGATCACCTCAGGCGAGTGCGACGACATGCCGGAGGCGTCGTTCTACATGGTCGGTACCATCGAAGAGGCCGTCGAGAAGGCCCGCAAGATGGCCGCCGAGGCGGCGTAAGGTAGTCTGCGCATGGCCGACAAAGTGCAATTCGAGCTCGTCTCGCCAGAGCGGCTGCTGGTGTCACAGGCCGTCGACATGGTCGTCGTGCCCGGCAGCGAAGGCGATTTCGGCGTGCTGCCCGGCCATGCGCCGTTCATCTCGACCGTGCGTCCCGGCGTGATCGAGATCTTCGAGGGCAACACGGTGACGGAGCGCATCTTCGTTGCCGGTGGCTTCGCCGAGGTGAGCAACGATCGCTGCACCGTGCTGGCCGAGCAGGCCTCGCCCTTGACGGACGTCAACCGCCCCGAGATCGAGGCCGAGCTGCGCAGCCTCAACGAGGAGCTTGTGGCGGCGCGCGACGACGCCGAGCGCTCGGCCATCGCCACCCGCATCGAAGTGGCCGAAGCGAAACTCGCGGCGGCACAGTAACGTTCTGGCTTAGTTCGGCCGGCTGCAGCCAGAGCTTGGCTCTTGCAGGCGGTCGCCTGTAAGGCCATATAATCCCTGCCAGAACGGGTTCCGGGTCAGAACGATGAAGGCGTGGACGCTCGACGATATCGACTGGAGCCGTTTCGACCCCGCGAAGGTCGATCCCGATCTGCTGCGCATCGTCAAGGCCGCGGCCTTGGTCGAGCATAACGGCAATGACTACGCGACCTATCTCTGCAACGTCTTCCATGACGATCCGCAGTTTCAGGACACCGCGAAGCACTGGGCGCGCGAGGAAGTGCAGCACGGCGAGGCGCTGGCGCGCTGGGCGGAGATGGCCGACCCGTCCTGGTCATTCAAGGACGCCTTCAAGCGGTTCACGGACGGCTACAAGCTGCCGCTCGATGCGACCGAGTCGGTGCGCGGCAGCCGCACCGGCGAGCTGATTGCGCGTTGCATCGTCGAGACCGGCACTAGCTCCTACTATACGGCGCTCGCCGAAGCGGCCGAGGAGCCGGCGCTGAAGCAGATCTGCCGCAACATCGCCGGGGACGAGTTGCGCCATTACAAGCTCTTCTACACGGCGATGAAACGCTACCAGGACGCCGAGAGTCTCGGCCGCTGGGGCCGCCTGCGGACCGGGCTCGGGCGCATCCTCGAATCGGAAGATGACGAGCTCGCCTACGCGTATTACGCCGCCAACAATCCTCAGGGCGCCTATGACCGGCGCGCTAACAGCCGGGCCTATGCGCGCCGCGCCTACAGTGTCTACCGGCCGCGGCACGTCGAACGCGGCATCGCCATGGCGCTGAAGGCCGTGGGCCTCAAGGCCAATGGCCGGC
>DATAAP010000408.1:0-6546 GCA_036260035.1 Alphaproteobacteria bacterium
GTCTGTGCGGCGATGATCGAGGTCGACGCGCCGGGCCCCGCCGGCATCGACCTCTCGAAGCTGCCGTATAAATACATGCCGCGCGCCGCGTTGCCCTGACGCTGGCCATGAGCGGAGCCGTGGGCCGGCGGAACAATCGGCCGCTTCTTGCGTGGGATTTCTCGGCGACGAAATCCGTCGCCCATGCAAAATCTTGGAGGTGGCCTATGGCCAAGGAATCTCGGCCGCTCGCGATCGTGACTGGAGCTTCGACCGGCATCGGTTTCGAGCTGGCGCGGTGCTGCGTCGAGGACGTCTATGATGCCGTGATCGTTGCCGACGAGCCGCAGATCCACGACGCGGCGGCAAAGCTGCGCGGCTCCGGCCGTTCCGTTACGGCGGTGGAAGCCGATCTCGCCACGATCGACGGCGTCGACAAGCTCTTGGCGGAGACGAAGAAGCTCGACCGTCCGGTGGATGCGCTGCTCGCGAATGCCGGGCGCGGCCTCGGCAAGGCTTTCCTGGACCAGGATTTCAACGACATCCGGCACGTCATCGATACCAACGTGACCGGCACGCTCTATCTCATCCACAAGATCGCCCGCGACATGCGCGCGCGCAGCCATGGGCGCGTCCTGATCACCGGCTCGATCGCCGGTTTCATGCCGGGCACGTATCAGGCGGTCTACAACGCCACCAAGGCGTTCCTCGACTCCTTCTCCTTCGCGCTACGGCACGAGCTGAAGAACAGCGGCGTAACCGTCACCTGCCTCATGCCGGGCGCCACCGAGACCGATTTCTTCGAACGCGCCGATCTCCTCGACACCAAGATCGGCCAGTCTAAGAAAGACGATCCGGCCGATGTCGCCCGCAAAGGCTACAAGGCGATGATGAACGGAGAGGGCGACGTGGTCACGGGCTGGCACAACAAGCTGCAATCCGCGATCGCCAACGTGCTCCCCGCGGGGGTCACGGCGGAGATGCACCGCTCGATGGCGGAGCCGGGCTCCGCCAACCGCTGACGCGGTCAGGCCGCGGGGACGAGCGGCAGTCCGAGAACCGCCTGCACGAACGTGGCGCCCGTCGCGAGCGTGCCCAGGGCGGCGACAAGGACCACCAGCGGCATGCGCAGTCGCTCCGGCAGGACGCGCGTAGCGGCCCAGGCCGCGATCGGCAGCGCCTGCGCCAGATGCAGGCCGACGAAATGCGCAACCCGCAGATCGCCGCCGCTGCGCGACCAGCCCACGATCGGCAGCCCGCCGAGATCGGTCAACGCTCCGCCGACCCAGTGCCCCGACTGGGTCGACATGTAGGCGCCGGCGACGCCGCCGAGAGCGCTGCCGAGCAGAAGACCGAGCCCCGCCGCGAACACGACCGGATTCGAGGTCTGGCCGTGCCGCAGGACCAGCGCGCCGATCCATCCGGATGTCGCCACCAGGATGACGGCGCCGATGCCCATGAGCGTGTAGAGAAGCCGAGCGGTCGGCGTAGCGACGTTGAAATGCGACGCTTCGCCGCGTGACGCCTGAAGAGCGATATAGGCGATCTCGAACACCGCGGCGGCGGCCATCAGCGCCGCCAGGCTGCGGACGAGCCGCGTACTGCGTCGCTCCGGCGGCAGGCAGAGCAGCACCCAAGCCACGGTCAGCAGATGGACGACAAGCGACGCCTCGAATTTGAGCGGCTTGATCCAGACATTGACACCGTTCAGCGTGCGCGCATCCAGTCCGAGGGCAAGCGCCGTGGGAATCATCATGAGCAGCAGGAGCGACGCGGTCGCCGCCAGCAGCGGCTGACCGCGATAGGCATGGCCGAGCATCTCGGATCTATACGACGCTGTCGGCAGAATGATGGAAGCGGTGTGCATGGCTGTAACTCCTGCGTTAAGCGTCACGATGTCGCCGCGGCCGGCGCGAATGCCGCGCGGAGTCCGATCCAGAGGAGCAATCCGGCGGGCCCGAACAGGAAGACGGCGGGGAGGACGGGGATGAGCAGCGCCCGGTGCAGCCCGCGCGCCTCGGCGTCCGCGGCGATCCACGCGCCGATAAAGAGGTCGAAGGCAAGGTAGTGCAGCCATCCCGCAAGGAGCATCCACGGCGAGCGGAACAATGCGGCCACGCCGTCGAGAGACGAGAAGCCGCCCTCGGCGCTCGACCAATAGGCGCCGATCAGAGCCGTGTAGAGCGTGCAGAGCGCGATTGGCACCCAGAGGCCGCCGACTGCCTTCAGCAGCGTCGACCTGAAGGCGATGCCGGACGCCAGCAGCGCCCAGCCGGCAAGCGCGACCATATTGCCGAGACCGAACAGGCTGGCGGGGCTGACGGGCATGGCGGCTCCATCTGGACACTGTCACAATCGGCAGGTTGCCGGATGATCTTTCCAGTGTCAAGATAGAAGCGATGGCCAGCAAGCTTCAATCGTCGATTGCTGCCGCCGGGCGGCGTGCGCCGCGCCGGGGCGCTCGGCCCTATCATCATGGCAATCTGCCGGAGGCGCTTGCCGCGGCGGCGGAGGCGCTGGTGCGCGAGCGCGGCGTCCACGCCTTCAGCTTGCGCGAATGCGCGCGGCGCGCCGGCGTGACGCACAGCGCACCAGGCCACCATTTCGGGGACATCACGGGACTGCTGACCGAAGTCGCGGCGCGCGGATTCGAGCGGCTGACGGCCCGCATGCGCGCGGAGCGCGGCGACGCAGAGGGATCATCCGCCCTGCATCGGATCGGCCGCGGCTATGTCGCTTTCGCCGTTTCGGATCCTGTCATCTTCCTGCTCATGTTCCACTCGGACCGCGTCGACCGCGGCAATCCGAAATTACAGAGTGCTGGCGCCGAAGCCTTCGGCGAGCTTGTCAGCGCCGTCGCGGCGGCGACAGGCAAATCGTCGCGCGACGAAGATGCGCTGCGCTTCGCGTGGTCGGGAGTGCACGGGATGGCGATGCTGCTCATCGATCGCCGGCTCAAGCCCGCTCCCGGCGAGCGCGCGAGCGACCCGCTGGCGCTGGCCGAGGGCACGATCGCGCGTATCGTGCACACGATCGCGACATTCAGGTGATCGACGCGCGGAGGAGGAGCCCCACCCGTCTCAGGCGTCCGGCACCGCGCCCATCAGCGCGGCGTACTCCTTGATATCCTTCGCCACCACAGTGCGGCGATGCACTCCGCCAGTGCTGTGACGCGTGCCGGCCGCGCGATGGTCCCGGCAAGGTCGGCGAGATTCGTCGAAGTCTTGTTGGCCTGCCGCATGCGGCAAATTGTATACAGGTTTGTATTGTGGTGGCGCGACGGCGTTGCTATACGATCAGCCGCCTCCAACACGGGACTTTCGTAATGAACCAGCTTTCCGGCGCCGAAGCGTTCGTGCGCATGCTGCAGCTTCACGATGTGAAGCATATTTTCGGGCTGTGCGGCGACACCAGCCTGCCGCTCTACGACGCGCTCTATCGTCTTGACCATGGCATGACGCATATTCTGACGCGCGACGAGCGCTCGGCGGCGTACATGGCCGACGGCTATGCGCGCGTCAGCGGCAAGGTCGGCATCTGCGAGGGCCCGAGCGGCGGCGGCGCCACCTACATCCTGCCCGGCGTGGTCGAGGCCAACGAGTCCTCGATTCCGATCCTCGCGGTCACCACCGACGTCTCGGTCAGCTCGCGCGGGCGTTTCACCCTGACGGAGCTCGACCAGGAATCGCTGTTCCGGCCGCTGTCGAAATGGAACCGCGTGATCGACCGCGCCGCGGACATCCCGAAAGTCGTGCGCGCCGCCTTCACCCACATGACCACGGGCAAGCCCGGGGCCGCGCATATCGGCCTGCCGTTCGACGTGCAGAAGGACCCGGTCGACGAGGCCGACGTGTGGGCGGACAAGCGGCTCGGCCGCTATCCCGCGCGCCGCATCGGGCCCGATCCGCACGCGATCGCTGCTGCGGCAGAACTGCTGGCGGCCGCGAGCAATCCGGTCATCATCTGCGGCGGCGGCGTGGTGATCGCCGGCGCCGAGCGCGAGCTGCAGGCGCTCGCCGAGGCGCTCGCCGCGCCGGTGGCGACGACGATCAGCGGGCAGGGCAGCATCTCGGATGCGCATCCTCTGGCCGTCGGCGTGGTCGGCAGCAATGGCGGCACGGTGCAGACGCGCGGCATCGTCGAGCGCGCCGACCTGGTGATGTTCGTCGGCTGTCGCGCCGGCTCGGTGACGACGGAGCGCTGGCGCTATCCGGCCCCGGGCAAGGCCAAGATCGTGCATGTCGACGTCGACGCGTCGGTGATCGGCGTCAACTACAAGGCGGATGCGGCGATCGTCGGCGACGCGAAGCTGTGCCTCGAGGCGCTGGCGCAGACCCTCGTGCTGTTCCGGCCAGACCTGACGAGGCGCAAGCTCGGGCCCGCCGAGATCGCGGCGGCCAAGAAGCAGAAATTCGACGCCTTCCGCGCGCTCGCGGCCTCCAACGACACGCCGATCAAGCCCGAGCGCGTGATCGCGGAGCTGCAATCGGTGCTGCCGAAGGATGCGGTGATCGTCGCCGATCCCGGCACGCCGTGCCCGTATTTCTCGGCCTATTACGAGCTGATGGAGACCGGCCGCCACTTCATCTCCAACCGCGCGCATGGCGCGCTCGGCTATTCGATGGCGGCGTCGGTCGGCGCCCATTACGGGCGGCCGAGCGCCAAGGTCGTCGCGGTGATGGGCGACGGCAGCTTCGGCTTCACCGCGGGCGAGATGGAGACGATCGTGCGCCTCAAGGTGCCGGTGACGATGATCGTCATCTCCAACAGCGTCTATGGCTGGATCAAGGCGGGCCAGAAGAGCGGCTTCAAGGAGCGCTATTTCTCCGTCGATTTCAGCCGCACCGACCACGCCCGCGTCGCCGAGGCGTTCGGCGTCAAGGCCTGGACCGTCAAGGACCCGGCCGACCTGCGCAAGACGCTGCGGCAGGCCGTCGAGCACGGCGGCCCCACGCTCGTCGACATCATCGCCCAGCCGCTGCACGACGCAAAGGCGCCAGTCTCCGAGTGGGTGGCCTGACGGGCTCACTGCAGACGCGAATGCGCGCCATCGAACGCCTCGGCGCGGACGTCCTCGTCATCGGCGGCGGCATCGCCGGCATCCAGGCGGCAGTCGCCGCGGCAAGACAAGGCGCCCGGGTGGCCATCGCGTATACCGGACATGGCGCGTCGCCTTACGTGCTCGGTGTCAATGCGCCGCTCGCGCACGAGGACCCGTCCGACACGCCTGCGCTCTATGTCGACGACATGCTGCGCGGCGGCTATGGCCTCAACGACCGACGGCTCGTGCGGGTTTTCGCCGAGGAGGCCGCTGCGGCGGCCCTCGAACTGGCCGCGCTCGGTGTTCCCTTTGCACGGTACGGTGATCGGTTCCGCCAACGGCATCTGTCGGGAAATAGCTGCGCCCGGTCGCTCTATGTCCCCGAGGGAACGGGCCGCGCGATCCTAGATGCGCTAACCAAGGCCGCAGATGCTGCCGGCGTCACCCGGTTTTCCGGCTACCGTGCGCTGCGGCTGGTATGTGCAGACGGGGCAGTGGTCGGCGCGCTCCTGCACAGCCGCCAGAAGGATGTGTTGCTGGCCGTAAATGCGGGCGCGGTGATCCTGGCGGCGGGCGGCATCGGCCGCATCTACGAGGACAGCACATATCCTGTCGATGTGGCCGCCGACTCCTGCGCGCTTGCGCTCGAGGCCGGTGCGGTGCTGATCGACATGGAGTTCGTGCAGTTCGAGCCCACAGTCACCGTCTATCCGGAAGCGTGCCGCGGCGTGGAGATGCCGACGGCAATGCTGGGGGACGGCGCTCATCTGATCAACGCGGTCGGCGAACGCTTCATGCTGCGCTACAACCCGGACCATGCAGAAAAGCGGATCGAGAAAGCGCGGCTCGCCTTATGCATCCAGCGCGAGATCGACGAGGGACGCGGTTTTGCCGACCGTTCCGTCGCTTTCGATACAACTCGGCTCGATCGCGTGACGCTGGAAGGCTACGTGACCCATGTGAAGAGATTGCGCGCGGCAGGGCTGGACCCCGCCCGCGAGGCGCCGCGCGTCCGCCCCGCGGCGCATAGCATCATGGGCGGCGTGCGGATCGACGCGGCGTGCCGAACCGACGTGCCGGGCCTGCTCGCCTGCGGCGAGGCGTCGGGTGGCATCCACGGCGCCAGCCGTCTCGCCGGAAACGGTGGTGGCGAGATCATCACCTTCGGTCGCATCGCCGGCCGCTGTGCAGGGACCGCGCGCAGCCCCGACATCGATCCTGTGCCGCTGGCGCGCGCAGCATTGGACGCGCTGCGGGAAGTCTGCCGGCGCGCTTCAGGCGTCGACCACGCTGATGCCGTGGCGCGCCTCGGCGCCCGGCTGACATCGTCCTGCGGGCTCTATCGCGAACGCGCCGGCCTTGAGTCGGCGCTGGCCGAGTTAAGAGAGGAGCGTGCCGCGTGGCGCGCTGGTGTCGCAGCGGACTCGCTCGACGAGCTGGCGGCGAACCGGTCGATGCATAACCGGCTGCTTGCGGCGGAGACCATCGTCGCGGCGGCATTGCGGCGCACCGAGAGTCGGGGGGGG
>DATAAP010000409.1:0-3020 GCA_036260035.1 Alphaproteobacteria bacterium
CATTGTCGGCGGCCTCGCCGACTGGTTTGCCGTCACCGCACTGTTCCGCCGCCCGCTCGGCCTGCCGATCCCGCATACCGCAATCGTGCCGCGGCAGAAGGAGCGGGTCGGCGCGTGGCTCGGCACCTTCGTGGTCGACAACTTCCTCGCTTCGCATGCGCTCGCGCGCGAGCTACGCGCCCTCGATCTGATCGGCCGCATCGCAGGCTGGCTCGCGGTGCGCGCCAACGCCGCCCGCGTCGCTGACCGCATCATAGACGTAGTGCCGCATATTTTCGCCGCACTCGATGACCGCGACATGCGCCGCCTCGTGGCCACGACGTTCGGCAACCGCATCGAGGATTCGGATATCGCCTCGATCCTGTCGAAGGTGTTGCGCTCGCTTGTCGCCAAGGATCACCATCGCGCCATCCTCGCCCGCGCGCTGCCCGCCCTCCACGCGGCCCTGCGAGAAGGCGAGCCGGCGCTCTACAGCGCGATCGAAAGGCGGTTGTGGTTCCTGCCCAAGCGGCTCGACAAGTACCTCGCCTCGCAGTTGTTGAACCTGATCCAGGACGCCATCAGCGATCTCAGCCAGCCAGGCTCGCCGACGCTTGCGCGCGCCGAGCAGTATCTGGTCGAGCTCGCCGGCAAGCTCGAGCAGGACGAGCGCGTCCGCGCGCGGGTGCATGCGGGCATCCGGACCATCGTGCGGCTGCCGGAGATCCAAGCCTGGCTGAGCACGGTGTGGGACGAGATCCGCCAGGCCAGCCTCGACGACATCGCGTCGGCAAACTCGCGCTTCCGGCGCATCGCCTGCGATAGCACCATGGCGTTCGGCGAATCGCTCACCCGCGACAAGGAGCTGGCCGACCGGTTGACCGGCCTGATCGAAGGCGCGGTCGGGCCCGAGCACGTCTCGTGGCGCGCGCGCGTAGCGAAGTTCATCGCCGAGCAGGTGCGAGGCTGGGACACAGCCGAGTTCACGCGCCGCATGGAGCTTTGGGCCGGTCGCGAGCTGCAATACATCCGTATCAACGGCACCTTGCTCGGCTTCCTGATCGGTGTCGCGCTGTTCCTGATCTCCCACCTGGCGCGGGCGTGATGTATCAGAGGTCCTTCACCGTCTCCTCTATCAGCCAGTCGACCACGCGGTTGAGCGCTTCGTGCTTCGAAGCACCGTCGGTGATCGCCGCCTGATAGACAGCGAGCTGGCGGTGCGCCGAGGTGCCGCGGACGAGAATGTCGCGAGCACGGATGATCTCCGCGGTGCAGTCGAAGCGCGCCGCCTCGGGCGCCACCAGCTCGATCAGCTCGTCGAGCAGGCGTGCATACGGCACCACCTCGCCCTTGCCGAAATCGACCAGGCCCTGGTCGAAGCCGTAGCGCTGCGCGCGCCAGCGGTTCTCATTGACCAGCATGTGCGGGTAGATGCGCCAGCGCTGGTTGCTTCGCCGCAGCCGCCACAGCATGCCGAGTATGCACTGGTAGAGTGCTGCGATGCTAATCGAGTCGTCGAGACGCGTCGGAATGTCCGGGATGCGCATCTCCAGCGTCTGGAACCGCACCGACGGGCGGATGTCCCACCATAGCTTTGTCCCGTCCTCGATCAATCCCGCCGCAATCAGGCGCTTGAGCTGCCGCTGATACTCGCCGTAGCTCTCGAAATAATCCGGCAGGCCGGTGCGCGGCAGCTCGTTAAACACCGCGATGCGGTAGCTCTTCAGCCCCGAGTCCTCGCCGCGCCAGAAGGGCGAAGAGGTCGAGAGTGCGAGCAGATGCGGCAAGAAGTAGCCGGCCTGGTTCATCAGGTCGATGCGCATCTCATCATCCTCGATGCCAATATGCACGTGCAGACCGCAGATGATGAGCCGGCGGCCGACCCCTTGCAGGTCGCGCTCCAGCATCTGGTAGCGCTCGCGGTCGGTCGGCTTCTGGCCGCCCCACTCGGCGAAGGGATGCGTCGCCGCGGCGATCGGCGCAAGGCCATGTGCGCCCGCGACCTCGGCGACGGTACTGCGCAGGCGCGCGAGATCGGCGCGTGCTTCTGCGACGGTGCGGCAGACGCGCGTCTGCACTTCGATCTGCGAACGCAGGAACTCCGGGCTCACCTGCGCTTCGAGCCGACGCTCGCATTCGGAGAGCATCGAGGCCGGCGGCTCGCGCACAAGCTCGCGCGTCGCGCGGTCGACGAGCAGATACTCCTCTTCGATGCCAATCGTGAACGATGGGTCGGGCGTGTGCGTTGCCATGGCTCAGAAATGCGCGACCGCGCGCAGCTTGGGGTCGGCCAGGATCGGACCGAGCGCCTCGGCGACAATTGCGGCCCAATGCGCGGCGCCGTGATGCGTGTCGACGAGGTCTTGCCGGATCTCTAGCGCCACCGCCGGAAAGCCGTATCGCTCGGCGTGGTGCTTGACGGAGTAGCCCTGCCCATCGCGGCCGGAATAAGGCTGGTTGTCGCCAACTACGATGTCGCCCCGCGCCCTCAGCGCGGCGATCAAGGGCTGCGCGATGCGTGGATCTCGGTTCCACAGCACGCCGATTTGCCAAGGCCGCGCGAATCCCTTGAACACCGGCGTGCAGGTGTGCACGGAGATCAACGCGGGGACGGCGCCGTTGCGGCACAGCCGCCGCACCGCGTCGTCGATGATTGCGTGATAGGGCGTGTGCAGCGCTTCGATTCGCGCCGCGCGTTCCTCGGCCGTGAGTTCGGCGTTCGCCGGCACGGGCGTACCGTCGCTGATCTCCGGGATCGAGGATGGGTCTTCCACATGGCGGTTGGGATCGAGCACCAGCCGCGAATACGTGGCGAGGACCAGCGGTGCCCCGAAGATGCGCGCCAGATGGCGTGCGGCATCAGCGGCGCCAATATCCCAGGCGATGTGGCGCTCGAAAGCCGTCGCGTCCAGACCGAGATCGCCGAGCGCCTTCGGCACGCGCCGGCCGGCATGATCGCAGATGAACAAGGTCGGCGAGGGGCCGGGCCGCTCGAGGAACTCGGCATTGAAGATATCGCCCGGCGAAGGCTCGTCGGGCGC
>DATAAP010000410.1:0-2878 GCA_036260035.1 Alphaproteobacteria bacterium
GGATCGCACCATTGTAGCGGCGAGGGTCGGTGCGGTTGCGCACCTTCTGAAGCGAGTGGCGCGCAAGGAGATAGCCGATGCGCGCAACCCAAGACGACCGGAAGGCGCCGCGCAGGAACTCCGTATAGAGCTTCGCGGTGCCTTCTGCGGTCTTGAGCGCGACATTGCCGGTGAACCCGTCCGTGACAACGACGTCGACCGTGCCGGCAGGAATGTCGTCGCCCTCGACGAAACCATGGAACTGGATAGGAAGCGCGCCGGCACGCAGGGTCGCGGCAGCCGCACGCACCTCGTCGTGCCCTTTCATCTCTTCCGAGCCGACATTGAGAATCCCGACCAAAGGCTGCGCACAGCCGAGCACGGTGCGGGCGAATACATCGCCCATCGCGGCGAACTGCACGAGGTTGTTGGCGTCGCATTCCACGTTCGCACCGAGGTCAAGCATCACGCTCTCGCCCCGCATCGTTGGGAAGAAGGACGCGATCGCCGGGCGGTCGATTCCCGCCAGCATGCGCAGCGAGATCTTCGCCATCGCCATGAGCGCGCCGGTATTGCCGGCGGATACGATGCCCGCTGCGTCGCCGTCACGAACCGCATCGATCGCCAGCCGCATGCTCGACTGCCGCCCCTGGCGCAGCGCGACCGACGGCTTCATGTCGTTCGGGACGGTCTCCTCGGTATGGCGGATGCTGCACCTCTTGGCGAGCTTCTGCGCCTTGGCAAGCAGCGGCTGCAGCCTGCGCTCGTCGCCGAACAGCAGATAGTGGACGTCTGGGAACCGCTTGCACGCAATATTGGCGCCCTTGATCACCATCTGCGGCGCGTCGTCGCCGCCCATGGCGTCGAGGGCGATTGTAAGGCGAGCGGTCACTGTGGCCGGCTCGGCCGGAAGCGCTCGGCCGGCTAAGCGGATTTCGCCGCGACGACTTCGCGGCCGTCATAATAGCCGCAGGCAGCGCAGACATGATGCGGGCGTTTGTTCTCGCCGCAATTCGGGCATTCGTTGTAGCCCGCCGCCTTGAGGGCATGGTGCGAGCGGCGCATGTCGCGGCGCGACTGGGAAACCTTCTTCTTCGGAACGGCCATGTGCTTCTCCCGCCGCCCCAAGGCGACGTCTACGTGGTTCGGTTAACGAAAAATGGCGCTTTACTTAAACAAAAACAGCCCGTTCCTCAAGCTTAACCTGAGGATTTGGAGGGCTTCTTGAGCTTGCCCAAAGCGGCAAAGGGTTTAGCAGCCTTGCCGCCTTCCGTCCATTGCGGCTCAAGCGTCACGCCGGGGGCGCGCGGATACGGATCGAGCGCCAGCGACAACTGCTCTGCTACCGCTTCTCCCACATCGAGCGGACCTTCCGGGAGCGGCTCCGGCCAGGCGATGTCCGAGACGGCGCCGATCACGCTCTGCTCATGCGTAACGTCGTCGCTGTAAAGGATCTCGAACGCCTCCTCCACGTGCTGCCTGACCGGCTCGAGCGTAACGACACAGGATTGTGTGACCTCGGCCGTGAGCTGGCCTGCCAGCTTGACAGCAGCGCCGCCGCGGATACGCCGCAACTCGACGTCCGCCCGCAGCGAGTCGATCGACGGCACGCCGAAGCGTTTGGCTAGCGCCGCGCGCTCGGCCGCGTTCGCCTCGATCTCCAGGCGCGTTCCGGCATCGCCAATTCGCGCGAGATCCACAGGCCGCGGAAATTCTGGGTTCTCAGTGTGTTCGGCAACCATGCTCAGCCGAATTCCCAATCACGGACGCAGGACGGCGCACCTTCAAACCACGGTTAGATAGGACCCGGCTGCGGCGCAATCAATGGGCAGTGACGCCGGCGGCTTCGGTGAAGCGCGCGCGCCCTGCCAGCAAGTCCCCAAGCTCCTGCGCGGCCAACGCCGCGACGTTGGCGCGAACGTACGCGACGAGCGGTCCCGGGTCGGGCGGCGTTGCGACCGTGCCGTAAACGTTGCGCCGCAGTGCCTCCGCCAATGCCGAATCGTCCGCCCCGGCAAGTCCGGCCTCATAGGCTGCCATGCGCCCATACAATCCCTGCGCCATTCTCTTGACGTGCCGCCCGACGCTCAGGTCGCTGACGCCCATCTCGCGCAGGCTACGGTCCATGTCGGCGAACATGATATCGAACAGCGCCTGCCCGAAGCTCTGGGCGGCCGGCTCATCCTTAAGCCGATGCAGAACCAGAAACATGTGCAGCGCGATCATCTCGAAGCGGCCGTCGACCGTATCCGGGACCCCGAGCGTGGCATAAAATGGCGGCCGCCGCGCCTGCTCGACAAGGGCCGCGTAGAGATCCTGCGCTGGAGCGCGATGGCGTTTGAGACCGAGCAAGGCTGTCACCTGAAGATCGTGCCGCGGATCCGACCGTCGCAGAGATTGACAGGTGCCGTCACGCGGTGCGATATCCGCCGGCACCATGGCGCAAAGCGCTCGATCCATCAACCGCCTCCTCCGGACTGCGGGCGTTTCGCTCGTTTTAGCCGCTGCGGCCTGCTCACCGACGATCGAAAACCGCGGCTATGTCCCGGATACCGAGGCGCTCGACCGGGTCAAGCCGGGAGGCCAGACCAGGAACGATGTTGCCGAGCTACTCGGCACGCCGTCCTCGGTGACTCCGTTCTCCGACGACACGTGGATCTACATTCAGCGCAAGACCTCGACCCTTGCCTTCTTCGAGCCGCGCGTGCTGGAGCAGAACGTCGTGGTCGTCGATTTCGACGACACTGGCCTGGTCCGCGACGTGCGCCGCTATACGCTGGAGGACGGCAAGCTCATCGACCCCGTCACGCGCAAGACGCCGGCGCCCGGTAAGGAATTGTCCTTCCTCGAGCAGCTCGTCGGCAACGTCGGCAAGTTCAATACCAGAAACGAGCGCCGC
>DATAAP010000411.1:0-4997 GCA_036260035.1 Alphaproteobacteria bacterium
CGCGTCACCTGGTCGGTGGCACCGCCGGCCGCCCACGGCACGATGATGGTGACGGGCTTGTTGGGCTTCCATTCCGCCTGCGCCGCTGTCGTCATCGCCAAGACGGCGACGCACGCCGCACCGAGAATTCGCATCGTCTGCTCCGCTGAAAAGGCGGCCCGCCCCGCCCGTTGGGGAAGGGCCGCCGGTTGGCTCACATGGCCGGCTTCGGAATGCCGACCGTGTCGGGCGAGACCTTCGCCTTGCCGGTCTCCTGCAAGGTCCATGCATTGGCCTGGATCGCCGGGAAGACGAGCTTCTGCGCCTCGTCGCCCGTCGCCGGCGCGAACAGTGCGCCGCGGTTCTCCGCATACTTGCGCAGCGCCGCCGACTTGGCGATGTTCTCCTTCCAGATCTTGTTCAGCGTCTCCACCACGTCTTGCGGCACGCCTTTCGGCACGAAGATGCCGAAATAGTTGGTCGGTTCGCTGAATTTCGGCACGACCGTCGTCATTGCCGGGATGGTGCCGTAGCCCTCCAGTTCGAGCGGCTTGTCGCCGACGGTCGCCAACGGACGCAGCCGCTTGGCCCGTATCATCTCCGCCTGCTCCACCGCGAGCTGCGTCGTCACCTGCGTCTCGCCGGCGACGGTCGCGACGACGGCCGGGTTGCCGCCGTCATAGGTGACGTGGCGGTATGTGACTCCAGTGGCCCGCGCGATCGCCTCCATGGCCTTGTGCCCGGCCGAGGTGAGGCCGGCGGTCGCAACGGTGATCTGGTTCGGCTTGGCCTTCATCGCATCGAGCAGCTCCTTCATATCCTTGAAGGGTGCTGCCGGATTGACGCCGACCACCGCGACGTTGGCGACATTCAGGAAGAGGTGCCAGTCGCTGATGCTGGTATCCAGCATGCCGAGCACCTTGTAGACGCCGAGATCCTGCGCTGCGCCGGCCGTCCAGGTATAGCCGTCCTTCTGCGCTTCGAGCGCGTTCTTGGTGCCGATCGAGCCGGACGCGCCGGGCTGGTTGACGATGACGACCTTCTGGCCGAGCGCGGATTCGAGCTCGCCGGCAGTGACGCGGGTCACCTGATCGGTCGAGCCGCCTGCCGCCCATGGCACGATGATTGTGACAGGCTTGCTCGGCTTCCACTGCGCAAGGGCCGGACCGGCCACAAGCACGGCGGCGAGCACCGCTAGCGAACCGAATTTGCGCATGACGTCCTCCCGCTGTTCCTGGGTTATCGTTGTGCCAACTATGTCGGGCGCGGTTTCGCCCGTCAATGCAGAAGTAACCAGTTGGTGACTTGCGGGAGTCGCAGTCGATGCCGGGCTTACGCACCTTGCAGGATCTTGTCCGCGCGCTGCCGCAGCGCGGCGAGCACGCGGCCATCGTCGCGGTAGCCGACAATGGCACGACCGACACGCTGAGCTATGCGGCGTTGGGCGAGCGGGCGTTGCGGCTCGCTTCCGGACTGACGGCTGCCGGCGTGCAGCCGGGCGAGATGGTCGTGCTGTTCGGCCCGAACTCGCCCGCCTGGGTCATCGTGCGGCTGGCTTTGGCCGCTTGCGGTGCTATCGCGGTGGCGCTCGACGACCTCGCAACCGACGCTGAGCTCGAAGTGCTGGTGCCCGACAGCGGCGCGCGTTGGATCTTCGCCGCGCGCGCGCATTTGCCGCGGCTGGCCAAGCTGCCGGATGCATCGCAGCGAGCCGTCTATGCCCTCGATGAAGACGATTCCTGCACGAGGTCATGGACGCAGCTGATGGCCGCTCAAGCCGGTCCGCTGCCGCAGATCTCTGCCGAGTCTGCGTGCATGCTGGTGTTCACCTCGGGCACGACCGGAACGCCGAAGAGCTTCGTGCTCTCACACGCCAACCTCGTCGCCAACGTCGTCGGACTCGCCGGCGAAGGCATTGTCGGCGCGCAAGACCGCGCGCTGCTGCCGTTACCGCTGCATCACGTCTATCCGCTGACGGTGGGCTGCCTCACGGCGCTTGCGAGCGGCACGACGATCGTGCTGCCGCCGGGCGTCACCGGCCCCCAGATCGTAAGCGCTCTGCAGCGCGGCCGCGCGACCGTGATTGTCGGCGTGCCGCGTCTCTATGCAGCGCTTGCGGCTGGACTGGAGGCGCGCGTCAATGCGCGCGGCGCCATGGCGCGCAGGATCTTCGCAGCACTGCTCGCGGTGTCCCTCGCGATGCGCAAGCGATTCAACGTCCGCCTTGGCCGCGTGCTGTTCGCGTCGCTGCATCGCCAGCTCGCCCCCGACCTCTGGCTGATGGCGTCCGGCGGCGCCAAGTTCGAGGCGGAGCTGATCTGGAAGCTCGAGGCGATCGGCTGGGAAGTGCTGAGCGGCTACGGGCTTGCCGAGACCGCCTCGATCCTCACCGCCAACCGCCGAGGCCGGGCGCGCATCGGCACCGAAGGCACGCCGCTGCCGGGCGCGCAGCTGCGCATCGCTAACCCGGATGCGGTCGGCATCGGCGAGATCGAGACGCGCGGGCCGGCCGTGTTCAGCGGCTATCGCAACAATCCCGAAGCGAATGCAACAGCCTTCACCAGCGATGGCTGGTTCCGCACCGGGGATCTGGGCGCGCTCGACGCTGACGGCTTCGTCACCATCACCGGACGCGTCAAGGAGATGATCGTCCTGGGCGGCGGCAAGAACGTCTTTCCCGAAGAAGTCGAGAAGGTCTATGCCGACAGCCCGTACATCCGCGAGGTAGCGGTGCTGGAGCGCGCGGGCGCGCTCGTGGCCTTGGTCGTGCCGAACTTGGAGGCGATCGCCGCCACGGGCAATCGCCGTGTCGATGACGTGGTGCGCGTCGCACTTGGGGAGCGGTCGCGTCTGCTGGCGAGCTTCCAGCGGATCGCGGGCTATGCCGTCACCCGCGAGCCGCTGCCGCGCACGCGGCTTGGCAAATACCAGCGTTTCCTGCTGCCGGAACTCTATGACAGGGCCAAGGCCGGAACGTCGCCGACGCGCCGAACCGAACTCAGCGAGGAGGACCGCGCGCTGCTGGCGCGGTCGCCGGCGCGCGAGATCTGGGCCTGGCTCGTTGCGCGCTATCCCGACCGCGCGCTTTCTCTTGATCTGTCGCCGCAGCTCGACCTTGGCATCGATTCGCTCGAATGGGTGACGATGACGCTCGAGATCGCGGAGCGGTTCGGCATCCGCCTCACGGAAGAAGATGCGGCGGAAGCGTCGACGCTGCGCGATCTGCTCGTGCGCGCCAGCACGACTCGGGCGGCATCGCCGGAAGCGCCGGCATCCTTGACCGCCGAGCAGCGCGCATGGCTCGATCCGCCGGAGGGCGGAGGGCGCGCTGCCGGCATCGTGCTCAATGCCATCAACCGGGTCCTGATGCGGGGCCTGTTCCGGCTGCGCGTGGCGGGACTGCAGCATGTGCCGGTGCATGGGCCATTCGTCATCGCTTGCAACCATCTGAGCGATCTCGATCCGCTGATCGTCGCAGCAGCGCTAGGCCGCGAACGGCTGGAGCGGATCTGGTGGGGCGGCGATGTCGGCCGGCTGTTCGAGCACAACGCCGGCCGCATGCTCGCCCGCATCGCGCATATCTTTCCAGTCGACGAGCGCGCGCCGGCCACGGCGATCGCGATGGGCGAAGAGGTGCTCCGCCGCGGCGATGCGTTGGTCTGGTTTCCCGAATCGTGGCGGTCGCCAGACGGCACGCTGCAGGAATTCCGCCCGGGAATCGGCCACCTCTTGAATCGCATCCCGGTCCCCGCCGTGCCCGCGCGCATCACCGGCACGTTCGAGGCGATGCCGCGCGGGCAACGCGTGCCGCGGCCGGCACCCGTGTCTATCGTTTTTGGCACGGCGGTGACCGCTAGCGGTTCGCCGACGCAGATCGCGGCGGCCTTGCGCGACGCCGTCGCGGCCCTGCCGCAGTCGGCCTAGAACCAGCCCTTGCGCTTGAAATAGAGGTAGGGCAGCACGGCCGACAGCACCATCAGCACGAGCGCCCAGGGATAGCCGAACGCCCATTTGAGCTCCGGCATCACGTCGAAGTTCATACCGTAGATGCTCGCGACGAGAGTCGGCGGCAGGAAGACGACGGCGGCGACGGAGAACAGCTTGATGATGCGGTTTTGCTCGATGTTGATCATGCCGAGCGTGGCATCGAGCAGGAAGTTCACCTTGTGGGATTCGAACGAGGCATGCTCGTTGAGCGAGGCAATATCGCGCACCACGACCTTGAGCCGTGCCTTGAGGTCGCGTGCAAGCTTCTTGTCGAGCCGCTCGTTGGAATCGAGTGTGGCGCCGAAGAAGCGGATCAGGCGGCTGAGGCTCAGCAGGCTCTCGCGGGTCGTCGACACGAGGTCGTCGTTGCGGCCGAGCGTCCGCAGGGCCATCTGCAGATCGTTCTCGCCCTTGCGCCGAGCGCCGGAGCCGCTCGCGAATATTTGCCGCGACACCGCGTCGAGGTCGATCCCCGCCTTCTCCAGGATATCGGCCATCCGGTCGACGAACGCCTCGATCAAGCCGACCAGCGCATCTTCGGCGGAATTGCAGGTCGCCACTTGGCGGCAGATACGGCTGGCGAAAGACGAAACCGGCCGCGGGTCGGTGTAGCGCAAGGTGATCAGCGAACGCCGTGCCAGTACGAAGGTGAGCGGCTCGCTCATCGGATTCGGCTCGTCCGCCCGCGCGAGAACCTGCGCCGTCATGTAGCTCGCGTCGTTTTCGAGATAGAGTCGGCTCGACGGCTCGATTTCCCGCATCTCCTCGCGCGTCGGCAGCGCGATGCCAAGTGCTGCCTGGACGCGCGCCGTCTCCGCCGCGGTCGGCTCGAAGAGATCGAGCCACACCGCGTTCTGCGGCAGCGGATCGTCGGGGCCAACTCCGATGCGCTCGATGCCGCCGTTCTTTGGCACAAAGGCCGTGATCATGCCTGACTCCCCCGCGAACGGCGACGTTCGCGCGCGGCGAGTTAAGCCCAGCCGATCGATGCTGTCGAGGGTGTTCAGGCCGTGGTGCGCGTCAGCTGTTCC
>DATAAP010000412.1:0-4905 GCA_036260035.1 Alphaproteobacteria bacterium
GCAGCGTCGTCGTCTTGCCGCAGCCCGACGGGCCGAGCAGCGAGACAAACTCGCTGCGCTCGACGGACAGCGACAATTCGTCGACCGCGATATGATCGCCGAACTTGCGCGTCAGCCGGTCGAGGACCAGGAAGGACATGGATTTGCGCTACAGGCGCTGAGGCGAGAGGAGCTGGCGACTCCTCTCGCGCGCTTCGCAATGCGCGACTATTAACGCTCGACCTCGCGGTTCCAGCGCTTGGTCCATTCGTCTCGCTTCTCGTTGATCGTGTCCCAGTCCACCGGCAGCAGTTTGGAGGCGCGCTCGCCGACCGGCGCCATGCGCGCCGACGCTTCGTCGACCTTGGCCTTCTTGTTGACGGGCCCGTAGCCGTATTCCTTGGCGAGAATCTCCTGGAACTGCGGCTGCACCATAGCGGCGACGAAATCCTGCGCGAGGGCCGAGACGGCAGGCTTCGCGATAGGGCAGACCGCGGCTAGCAAGGTCATCGCGCCTTCCTTGGGATACACGAAATCGACCGGGAAGCCGGTGTCCGCAAACGACTTCACGCGCCCGCTGCCCCACACCGCGATCACCGCTTGATTGCTCTGGAACAGCTCGGTCATCTTGCCGGGCGACGGCTCGTAAACTAGGACGTTCGGATTGACCTTCTCCTTCATGGCCTTGAAGCCAGGCTCGATGCTCTTCTCGCCACCGCCGTCGAGCTTCGCCATCATCACCAGCGTGTGCAACCCGTAGGTGTTGTTGATCGGCGGGATGACGAGCAGCTTCTTGTATTTCGGATCTTTGAGGTCCGCCCAGCTCGCCGGAGCCGGCCATCCCTTCTCGGCGAAATACTTGGTGTTGTACATGAAGCCGGTCGCCACCAGGCCGATCCCGACCGCCTTGTCGTCCTTGAACCGCGCGGCCGGATAGATGTCGTCGGCCGGCAGGCTCTTGATGGGTCCGCAGAAGCCGAGCTGGATGGCCTGGAACATCGGACCGTCGTCGACGATAGCGACGTCGATCTGCTGATTGGCCTTCTGCGCCTGCAGCTTGGCCAGTGTATCGGTCGAGTTGCCGGCCACGTACTCGACCTTCACCCCGTGCTTCTTCTCGAATGCCGGGAAGACCTCCTTGCGCATCGTCTGCTCGAAGGAACCGCCATAGCCGGCGACATAGAAAGTCTGCTGCGCCTGTGCGGCCGCCGCGCCCAGCAACACGGCCGCGCCCGCCATCAGGGCGGTACGAATGGAATTCTTCATCGGGTCTCCCCTGTTCAGCCTCATTTACTGCCCGGCGCCCCGCGCCGGTTCCTGCGACCGTTAAAGGCTTTCATGCAGGCAAGGAATGCGTCAAATCGATTATCGTGGCCGGTCCATAACGGAATATTATAGGCTGCGCGCAGCGATGCGCCTGCTCAACCCTCGCCAGATCGAAGCCTTCCGTGCACTGATGCTGACCGGCGGCGCTACGGACGCGGCGAAGCTGATGGGTGTCACCCAGCCGGCGGTCAGCCGCATGATCCGCGATCTGCAGCTGGCACTGGACCTCAAGCTCTTCGAGCGCCGCGGCACGCGGCTGGTGCCGACCGGTGAAGCGCGCGGGCTCTACGCCGAGGTCGAACGCTCGTTCCTCGGCCTCGACCGCATCGCCGCCGCGGCCGCGGAATTACGCACACGGCGCGCCGGCATCCTGCGCATCGCCAGCCTGCCGGCGCTCGCCAACGGCTTCCTGCCGCGTTTCGTTGGGCGATTCCTGGCGCAGCGGCCGAAGCTTGATCTTACGCTCTCCGGACTCGTCTCTCACATCGTGCTCGACCTGGTGGCTACCGGCCAATGCGACCTGGGATTCGCCCAGGCGCCGATCGAGCACACCGGCGTCACGATCGAGAAGATGCCCGCGCTGCCCTACGTCGCAGTGCTGCCGCCCGGGCATCCGCTCGCGCGCAAGCCACGGTTACGGCCGGCGGATTTCTCCGGCGAATCCTTCATCTCGCTCGGACATTCGACGGCGACCCGCTACCGCATCGACGAGATCTTCGCGCAGCACCAAGTCAGGCGGATCATGCGGATCGAAACCCACCTGTCGGAGATCGCATGCGCGCTCGCGGTTGCCGGTGCCGGCGTCTCGCTCTGCGAGCCTTTCACGGCGCGCGAATACGCGGCACGCGGGCTGGTCGTACGGCCATTCTCGCCGCGGGTCGATTTCGAGTTTGCTGCCCTCTACCCGAGTCAGCGCAGCCTGCCCGCGGTCGCGCGCGAGTTCATCGACTCGTTCCAGCGCTACGTCGAGGATTTCGCGCGGCGGCAGTCGGCTGGTTCGAAGCAAAGGCCCGGTTAGATCAATCCGAGTGAGCGCAGCTCCTCCGCCATGCGCGGCGGCATGTTGGCGGCCCCCCGCCCCAGCGCTTCAAGGTCGCGCGGCGCATCCGCGGCCTCGAGATAGCGCCAGCCCTGGAAGGCGCGCATGGCGCGCGGCACGACCGGTACGAGCTTCGAGTCGAGCCGCAGCTCGCATTTCGGCTCGCCGTCCTTCAGGAAGCCGGGGTTGATGGCGATGATGCGCTGGCGCACGCGGATCACGCCCTTGATGACCCAATAGAGTGAGCCGCCATCGAGCACCTCGTCGGCGCGCTTGGGCATCATCTTCGTGACGTGGCGAGTAACGGGCTTCTGCCCGGCCCTGCGCTGCTGCGCGCGGCGCTTCTTCTGCCAGTCGGCGAGTTCCTCGACCGTATCGACGCCGACGCAAAGCTTGACGATGTGGAGAGGCACGTCGAATCCAAATCTGCTGTTGGGCGCCTAGCCTACAAGAGAGCGCCCGCCTCGGAAAAGCCGAAGCTTATCCACAGCTAAGTGTCGTCCGCCTTGAACGCGACCAGCTCCGCGCCCTCGTCAACCTGCTCGCCGGCGCGGTAGCGGATGGATTCGACGACGCCGTCGGCGGGTGCCGCAATGGTGTGCTCCATCTTCATCGCCTCGAGCACGAGCAGCGGCGTGCCGCGCTTGACGCGCGCACCCGCTTCGCTCTTCACCGCGACCACCTTGCCCGGCATCGGCGCCGTCAGCCGGCCGCCGCCCTCCGCTCCTGCCGCAGTCTGCATCGGGTTGAACAGGATGAGCCGGCGGCTCTCGCCGTCAGCAAGCACGACAACGTCATCCCCCTGTCGCACGATCGTCGCACGCATGACGGCGCCGCCAATATCGGCGATCAGCCGTCCGTGCGCGTCCAACGTCCCGCGCGCGGATACCGATCCGCCTGGCAGATCGAGCACGAAGCCATCGCGGCGGAAATGCGCGGTAAGCGCGATGTCACGGCTGCCGTCGCGCAAGCGCAAGACATGATAGGCGTCGTCGTTTAGCCGCCAGCCGGTCGCGTGGTGCCATGGGCTGTGAGGGTCGGCCGAGGCACGCGCTTGGGCCTTGGCCTCCCGCTGCCGCGCCAGCAGAATGCCCAGCGCCGCGAGCCCGAGCAGCTGGTCTGAGAGAGGCGACGGCTCGGGCACGAGCTCGGCGCGGTGCCGCGCGATGAAGCCGGTGTCGACCTCGCCCGCCGCGAAGGCCGGGTGCAGCGCCACGCGCCTCAGGAAGGCGACATTGGTCGTGAGCCCGACGATCTCGCAGCCTGCAAGCGCCTCGGCGAGGCGACGCAGCGCCGCACCGCGGTCACGGTCCCACACGATCAGCTTGGCAATCATCGGATCGTAGTGGATCGAGATCGCGTCACCCGCGCGCACGCCGGTATCAACCCGCACATGCGCGCTCTCCTCGGGGAAGCGCAGGTGCTGCAGGCGGCCGATCGCCGGCAGGAAGTCGCGCGTCGGGTCCTCGGCGTAGAGCCGCGCCTCGAAGGCATGGCCGTTGATGCGGAGCTGCTCCTGCGTTAGCGGCAGCTTCTCGCCGAAAGCAACGCGGAGCTGCCACTCGACGAGGTCGACACCGGTGATCATCTCGGTCACCGGATGCTCGACCTGCAGCCGCGTATTCATCTCCATGAAGAAGAATGAGCCATCCGAATCGGCGATGAACTCGACCGTCCCGGCGCCCTCATAGCCTACCGCACGCGCGGCTTTCACGGCGGCCTCGCCCATCGCGCGGCGGCGGTCTTCGCTCATGCCCGGCGCAGGGGCCTCCTCGATGACCTTCTGGTGGCGGCGCTGCAGCGAGCAGTCGCGCTCGAACAAGTAGACGGCATTGCCATGGCGGTCAGCGAAGACCTGGATTTCGATATGCCGCGGTTTCTGCAGATACCTCTCGATCAGTAGGCGGTCGTCGCCGAAAGACGACTTCGCCTCGCGCTGCGCGCCGGCAACCGCCTCGGCCAGATCGGCCTCGCGCTCGACGACGCGCATGCCCTTACCGCCGCCACCCGCCGACGCCTTGATCAGCACTGGATAGCCGATCTTCTTCGCGGCCGCTGCGAAGGTGGCCGTGTCCTGATTGTCGCCGTGATAGCCCGGGACGACCGGCACGCCGGCCTTCTCCATCAGCGCCTTGGCGGCACTCTTACCGCCCATGGCGCGGATCGCTGCGGGCGGCGGCCCGATGAAGACGAGCCCCGCCGTCGCGCACGTTTCGGCGAAATCCGCATTCTCCGACAGGAAGCCGTAGCCCGGATGGATGCCCTGCGCGCCGCTCTTCTTCGCCGCGGCGATAATCGCGTCGGCTTTCAGGTAGCTCTCGCGCGCCGGGGCGGACCCAATCAGGCAGGCCTCCTCGGCCATCGCGACGTGGCGCGCGTTCGCGTCGGCCTCCGAGTACACCGCGACGGTGCGGATGCCGAGCCGCCGCGCAGTCTTGATGACACGGCATGCGATCTCGCCACGGTTGGCGATGAGGATTTTGGCGAACATGCTCACATCCGGAAGACGCCGAAGGGCGTCTTCTCGATCGGTGCGTTGAGTGCTGCCGAAATCCCGAGGC
>DATAAP010000413.1:0-5925 GCA_036260035.1 Alphaproteobacteria bacterium
GTTCGAATCCCTTCTCCCGCTCCATCTCATCCACAAACGATGGTGTAGTGCGCGGCGCCGACGCAGTGCTGGCGGTGCGCGTGTTCGCGGCGCGCCTGGTGCCGGCCAGGAACGATATGTGCGGCGCCACGTTCGCAGGGAAAATCGCGGAGACTCATATGCCCGAGAGAGCAACCCAGCGTTCGAGCAAGGCGACGAGCGGACGGCACAAAGGCACCCGGCCGCGCCAATCCGGGGGCGATAGTGTGCGCAAGGCGCAAGCCTGGGGCGGCGGAACGAAGGCGGGCAAGGGCGCCGTCACGCGGGCCGACAAGCGAAATCCGAACTCAAGCGCAAAGAGCTGATGGCGCGTGATCAGCGCGCGCGGGCGCTGGTCTGGCGACCGCGCTTGCGCGGCGTTCCTCGCGCGCCCGTCCGCGCGGCCTTGCCGCCGGTCTTCACGACTTTTCCTGTCGCCGGCCGCTTTGTCGCGCGCTTTGGGCCGGGCACGCCTCTGCGCGTGCGGCCGATCTGACTGTCCCGGGCGCTCTGAGTCTCCGGCGCCAGCGGTCCGATTGCCGTCCGCTGGCCTGGCCTTTCGTCACGTGCGCCGGCCGTATCCACGGCGGGACTCGCCTTATCGAACTTGGCGCCACGTGCGGCGCGCGCTTTCGGATTTCGCGGCATCAGCTTCTTCCTTCATAAGCCATGCCGGGGCCGGCGCCTCAAACCGCGATCCAGCCGGTCAGGAGCGACACGACGATCATGAAAAGGACAAACGCCGCCAGACCGCCAAAGAAGACCCGTCGGCGGGCCGGTGTGTTGAGTGCGATGTAGCCTTGTCTCGCCTTCTCGGCCGGATATTCCGACAACCTCGGCATCGCTTTCTCTCAAGGTTCACAAGGCCAACGCGACTCGCGCTGCCCTGTTCCGATGCAATCCCTTGCAGCCCAGAACTTGGCCCGCATCGCCGTTGCGGCGCCGGTGAGAGCAACGGAGCCGCTCAGCGCTCCTGGGTGGCGCGCAGTACATCGTCCAGCACGGCCATGCCCACGACGCGGCCGCTGCGGTCGAGGACCGGCAGCTGCGAGACGTGCAAATGCGCCATCTCCTCGGCCAGATGCTGCTCCGATTCGTCTTCGAGGCAGTAAATTGGATCGCGGCTCATGACGTCACCAACTCTCGTCGTCGCGGGGTCGCGTCCGAGCGCTGCAACGCGCGCCACGATGTCGTGCTCGACCACCATGCCAACCAAGCGGCCGCGGCTGCAGACCGGCACGGCTTCCGAATTGGTTTCGACCATCTTCGCGGCCGCTTCCTGGATCGTGTCGCGAGGTCGTACGCTTTGCACGTTTCGCCGCATGATCTCGCTGACTTGCATGTGACCTCCTTGGCAGCGTTGGGGGTCTACACGCGACATATGCAAGCATCTTCTCTGGTGCAACACGTGGCCATTCGGATGCCGCAGGACAGATGCGTTGACCGGGAATGGCAGGGTTTGTCTCGGCCGCGCGGGCCGATATGCTGGCAGCGTAACCGTGGGGGACCATGGCCGACACGCTGCAGGCGCCGCAGGGCTCGAGCTTCGCCTATCTAAATACGCGGCTCTGGGAGCCCGCCGACGAGATTCGCCGCGTCAGCCCACCGGCGCAGCTTTTGCGCTTCAACTTGGCACTGGTGGAGGCGCTATGACAGCGTTCGACGACAAACCGAGCGAATCCGAAAGCGACACCAACCGCTCTCCGCTGCGCGAGGCGTGGGCGCGGCAGCATGTCGATTCTGCCTCGCAGGCGCTGCTCGCAGAGGACGCGCGCTATTTCCTGCACCAGTCCGTGTCGACACCATGCCTCGCGGTGATCCGCAAGGCGGAAGGCATCTGGATCGAGGACGCTGCCGGCCGCCGCTACATGGATTTTCACGGCAACAACGTCCACCACATCGGCTACGGCCACCCTCGGCTCAAAGAGGCGATCCGCCGCCAGATGGACGAGCTGCCGTTTGCGCCGCGCCGCTTCACCTGCGAACCCGCCGTGGCGCTCGCGCGCAAGCTCTCCGAGATCTCGCCGGGCAATCTCTCGAAAGTGCTGTTCACCACCGGCGGCTCAGACGCGGTTGAAGTCGCGCTGAAGGTTGCCCGCGCCGCGACCGGTCGCTTCAAGACGGTGTCGTTCTGGGATGCGTTCCATGGCGCCGGCTTCGGCGCCAGCAGCGTCGGCGGTGAGCAGCTTTTCCGCTCGGGGCCTATCGGCCCGCTGCTCGCCGGCACGGAGCACGTGGCGCCGTTCGCGTGTTACCGCTGCCCGTATGGCTATCCCGACCGCGACGGCGCGGCGGACCTGGCGCTGTGCAAGACAACCTGCGCCCGCTTCGTGCGGTATGTCCTCGAACGCGAGGGCGACGTCGCCGCGGTGATCGCCGAGCCGGCGCGCGCCGTGCCCTATCTGCCGCCGCCGGGATTCTGGAAAGAGGTGCGCGAAGCGTGCGATGCGCATGGCGCGCTGCTGATCTTCGACGAGATCCCCACCGGCCTCGGCAAGACGGGCCGCCTGTTCGCCTGCGAGCACGACGGCGTGGTGCCCGACATCCTGGTGATGGGCAAGGCGCTCGGCGGCGGCATGCTGCCGATTGCAGCGGCGCTGTGCCGGCCGGAGCTCGACGTCGCCGGCTCCTGGGCCTTCGGCCACTACACGCACGAGAAGAATCCGATCACTGCGCGCGCGGCGCTGACGACGATCGAGATCATCGAGGACGAGAACCTGGTCGAGAACGCGCATCGCGTCGGCGAGATGGCGCTCGCGCGCCTCAACGAGATGAAGCGCCATCACCCACTGATTGGCGATGTGCGCGGGCGCGGCTTCCTGCTGGGCGTGGAGCTGGTGACCGATCGCGACAGCAAGGCGCCCGCGAAACTCGCGGCGGAGACGGTGATGTACGCCGCCCTCGAGCGCGGCCTCAGCTTCAAGACGACGATGGGCAACGTGCTGACCCTGACTCCGCCGCTCGTCACCACAGAGCAGCAGATGAGCGACGCGCTCGATATTCTCGAGGAGTGCCTCGTGGCGACGTCGCGCGCCGCTACTCGATGATCCGCGTCAGCAGCAGTGCCGCGAGGCCAAGCACGCCGTAGAACAGCACCACCACTGTCAGGATGAAGAGCACGTTGCCGGCCGTCATGAGCCGGCGCCGCCCGCCCTCTGCCTTGCGGCGATCGTCGCTGCGGCGCTCGGGTCCTAGCACAAGCGCCAGGTAGTAGCGGCCGAACGGCAGCGGGATGGACAGCCGGATATCGATCGGATGATCGGCCCATCGTGGCGCGGCGGCGCGCGCCAAGGCCTGCTTGAGGTCGGGCGTGAGCCGCGCGTGGATCTCGTTCGGAAGGCGGGCGAGGAACCAGTCCTCGTTGGCCCGCAGCTCGTGCGGCTCCGATGTCGTCGTCATGCGCATACCCCCCGGCGGCGCTTCTTCTTTTCGGTGCGCCGCCCGATTCGCTCCGCCCCTGGAAACTATGGGCACCGGTCCGGCGCGTGTCAAAGCGCGTCGTGTGCGGCTCCCGATCTCGTGGAAGAGTAAGTGGAAAGAATCAAGAAAGGATGACCGACCGGTTCATCCTTTCCGTCGCGTCATGCCCGGGCTTGACCGGGGAGTCCATCCCGCCCGTCGCTGCGCGTCGAGACGACGAACGATGGCAACAGCGGTGCCATGGACCGCGGGTCAAGCCCGCGGGTGACGCATTCGTTTGAACCGGATCGCGAAAAAGGCGCGCAGCGCCGACTACGGCACCGCCAGGAATACCTGGCCTTTGTCGATCTCTTCCGTCACCTCGCGCCGCGGGCCGAATTCGACGGCGTAGGTGGTATAGCCGTATTGCTTGAAGAAGCCGACCGCATCCATCAGGCGCAGGTTCTGGCGGTGCCAGTAGCTCGGCTCGTAGAGGAAGAAGATCTTCGGCCGCAGCTTCGCGATCGTCTCGCGCCCGCCCTGCAGCACGTTCCATTCCTCGCCCTGCGCCAGCAGCTTGATCGCATCGAGACGCGTCAGGCCCTCGCGCGACACGAAGTCGTCGAGCGACAGCACCTCGACGTCGATCGCCGCCGTCTCCTTGCCGATATTGTCGGCATAGAAGCTGGCATTGGCATAATTGCCGATCGTCTCGTCATGCAGGAAGAACTTGCGCGTCTCGGTCTTGGCCGAGAGTGCGGCCTGGTACGCCTTGACGAACTCGAGGCCGTTTAGCGCCAGGTTGCGCTTGAGGCGGCCGAACGGATGCGGGTCGGGCTCGAAGCAGAACACCTTGCCGGTCGGGCCGACGCGGTTGGCCATGATGACCGTGTGCATGCCGATATTGGCGCCGATGTCGATCGCGACATGGCCCGGCCGCAGCATGCGGTTGAGCAGCTTGCTCACCTCCGGCCGGAAATGGCCGTAGAAGTAGATATACCATTCCAGGAACGACGCAGTATCGACGTTGATCAGCAGCCCGTCGTCATAGTTGACGACGCTGCGGATCGGCTTGTCGTTGCCGGGCGGGTGCAGCTTGCGCAGCAGCCAGTCGGTGCCCTTGGGGTGGAAGCGGCGCGTCGCCCAGGCGAGCGCGTGGATTGCCTCGTGGGGAATGTTGGGGGCTGGCGGCATGGGACCTCGCAGGGCGGGTTGAGACGCCGCAATGCGGCTGGTCATTTGGCTTTCCCCTATCGGTCGGTAGGCAGGCTGTCAACAACGGGGCGGTGCGGCGGATATTCCAGGATTAAAGGGGCTTCACTGGCCGGAAAGGGATATCTGCGTTAACTTTCCGCCTCATCCCGGCACCACGCCGCGGCAGAACGGCAGGACAGCATGTCGGCACGCTCGGATACCCGCAAAGACGAACTCATCGACCGGATTGTGGCGCTCTCCAAGTCGCGGCTCGGCGCCAAGGCCGGCCCGGCCGAGGCGTTCCTGCGGGCCTACTACGCCAACGTTGCCGTCGACGACATCGTCGCCAGCTCGATCGAGGATCTCTACGGGGCCGCGATCGCGTTGTGGCAATTCGGACGCACGCGCCGGCCCGGGCAGGCCAAGGTGCGCGTCTACACGCCGCGCCTGGCCGAGCATGGCTGGAACTCGACCCACTCGGTTGTGGAGATCGTCAACGACGACATGCCCTTCCTGGTGGACTCGGTCACCGCTGAGCTGAACCGCCGCGAGCTGACCGTCCATCTCGTCATCCATCCGATCGTCAAGGTTGCGCGCGACGCCAAGGGCATGTTCAAGGATTTCGCCGCGACAGGCGCCAAGGACGCGCTTGCCGAATCTTACATGCATGTCGAGATCGACCGGCAGGGCTCGAGCGAGCTGCTAACCGAGATCGAGCGCGGCATCGAGGCGGTGCTCGCTGACGTGCGCGCGAGCGTCGCCGACTGGAAGCCGATGGTGGGCCGCGCCGAGACAGTGGCCATCGAGCTGGGCGAGCGCCCGCCGCCGGTCTCGACCGGCGAGGTCAAGACCGCCCGCGATTTCCTGACCTGGCTGATCGCCGACCACTTCACCTTTCTTGGCTACCGGGAATACGAGTTCGTCGGCGAGGGCGACGCTGCGCGCACCAACGTGGTCGAAGGCTCCGGGCTCGGCCTGTGCCGCGACGATTCGTTCATCATCTTCGAGGGCCTGCGCAACCTGGGCGCGCTGCCACCCGACGTGCGCCATTTCGTGCGCCAGCCGCGCCTGCTGATGATCACAAAGGCGAATCGCCGCTCGACCGTGCACCGGCCCGTGCATCTGGATGTGATCGGTATCAAGAAATTCGACAGGAAGGGCAAAGTCATCGGCCAGTACGTCTTCCTCGGCCTGTTCACCTCGACCGCCTACAGCCAGACGCCCCGCGAGATCCCGCTGCTGTCGGAGAAAGTCAGCCGCATCATTGCGCGCGCCGGCTTTCCGCCCAACAGCCATGACGGCAAGGCGCTGCAG
>DATAAP010000414.1:0-3533 GCA_036260035.1 Alphaproteobacteria bacterium
CATTGGTCGCTCCGTCTCATCAACACACGACGGTAAGGCGTCATACCTGCAGCACGCCGCGCCGGATCTGGTCGAGCTCGATCGACTCGAACAGGGCGCGGAAATTGCCCTCGCCGAAGCCCTCGTCGCCCTTGCGTTGGATGATCTCGAAGAAGATCGGGCCGATCACCGGCTTGGTGAAGATCTGCAGCAGCAGGCCGCCGTCCTTGGTCGGCGCGCCGTCGATCAGCAGCCGATTCCTCTTCAGCCGCGCCACGTTCTCGCCGTGGCCCGGCAGGCGCTTGCCGATCAGCTCGTAATATGTATCAGGCGTATCGAGGAACTTCACCTTGCGCGCCCGCAAAGCCTCGACGGTTCTGTAGATGTCATCACAGCCGAGCGCGATGTGTTGGATGCCCTCGCCCCGATAGGCGTCGAGGAACTCCTCGATCTGCGACTTCTCGTCGGCGGATTCGTTGATCGGGATGCGGATCTTGCCGCACGGGCTGGTCATCGCCTTCGACTTGAGGCCGGTCAGCTTGCCCTCAATGTCGAAGTAGCGCATCTCGCGGAAGTTGAAGAGTTTCTCGTAGAAGCGCGCCCACTGCGCCATTCGGCCGCGATGGACATTATGAGTCAGGTGGTCGATATAGGTGAGGCCGACGCCCCTCGGCTTCTGGTCTACGCCAGGCAGCGGCTTGAAATCGATGTCGTATATGCTGCCCTGCGGGCCATAGCGGTCGACGAGATAGATGACACTGCCACCAATCCCCTCAATCGCGGGGATGTTGAGCTCCATCGGCCCGACCTTCCCGCGCACCGGCTTTGCGCCGAGTTCGACCGCGCGCTTGAACGCATAGGCCGCGTCGGCGACGCGGAACGCCATGGCGCAAGCAGACGGCCCGTGCACGCGCGCGAAGGCCTGCGCAAAGCTGTCGGGTTCGTGGTTGACGATGAAGTTGATGTCGCCCTGACGGTAGAGCAGCACGTCCTTGGAGCGGTGGCGCGCAGTCGCGGTGAAGCCCATCGACTCGAAAAGGCGTCCGAGGGCGCGCGTGTCCTGCGCCGTGTATTCGACGAACTCGAAACCGTCGGTGCCCATCGGATTGAGCTTGGTCACCGCCGGCGTGTCCGCGGCGACACGCAAGCGGCGGGTCTTCGTCTTGTCGGCGGCCGGGGCGGCCCCGGCGCGGCGGCGGGCGGCGGCAGGCATGGTTCACTCCCTTGCGGCGGCCGGCTTGGCCGGGCGCATTGCCAGCAGTACGGATCGCGATATATTAGTTTCAAATGAAACCAATGCAACCGCTAACCCTCGGCCGCACCGAGCTTACCGACGCCGAACCCAAGCCGGAGGCCTTCGCGCTTGAGCGCTTCCTGCCATATCGGCTGTCGGTGCTGACCAACACGATGAGCCGCGCTTTCGCACGCACCTATGGCAAGCGGTTCGGCCTCAGCATCCCGGAATGGCGGGTGATGGCGGTGCTGGGCCGCTTCGCGCCGCTCTCGGCCAACGAGGTCGCCGAGCGCACGGCAATGGACAAGGTGCGCGTGAGCCGCGCGGTGGCGCGGCTGATGAAGGCCGGGCTGATCGACCGCGCGACCGACAGCGGCGACCGGCGGCGCTCGGCCTTGAAACTGTCGCGCGCCGGTCGCCGCGTGCATGAGGGGATTGTGCCAATGGCACGCCGCTTCGAGGCGGCGTTCATGGCAAGCTTGTCGGAGCAGGATCGCGCCACGCTCGACAGCCTCGTGGCGCGGCTGATGGACAATGCCGTGGCACTCGATCGCGACGGCTTCTGAAAGAGGAAAACGCGTGGCAGTAGGTCAGCAGGAAAAGGCGACGCGATTCCGCGCGCTGCATGCGCGGCCCGGCGCGTTCGTGATTCCGAACCCGTGGGATGCGGGCAGTGCGCGCATCCTCACCTCGCTTGGCTTCGAGGCGCTGGCGACGACCAGCGCCGGCTTCGCCTTCTCGATCGGCCGCAAGGATCAGGCGGAGGCGGTCTCGCGCGACGAGACGCTCGCCAATGCGCGCGACATCGTCGCCGCGACGGATCTGCCTGTGTCGGCCGATCTCGAGGCCGGCTTCGGCCCGACCCCGCGCGACGTCGCCGAGACGATCCGGCGCGCGGCCGGCGTCGGCCTGGTCGGCGGCTCGATCGAGGACGCGACCTACGATCCGCAACGGCCGATCTACGATCTGTCGCAGGCCGTCGAGCGCGTTGCCGCGGCGATCGAGGCCGCCCGCGCCCTGTCTTTCCCGTTCACGTTCACGGCGCGCGCCGAAAACTTTCTGTTCGGCCGGCGCGATCTCGATGACACGATCCGCCGCCTGCAGGCCTACGAGAAGGCCGGTGCGGACGTGCTCTACGCGCCGGGACTCAACGAGCTTGAGGCGATCCGTACTCTTTGCAGCTCGGTATCGAAGCCGGTCAATGTCGTCATGGGGCTCAAGGGCCGCTCCTTCTCGGTCGCGGAGCTGGCCGATGCCGGCGTGCGGCGGATCAGCGTCGGCTCGGCGCTGTGCCGCGCCGCCTATGGCGCGCTGTTCCGCGCCGCGCGCGAGATGAAGGAGAAAGGTACGTTCACCTGGGCGAATGATGCCGTGCCGTTCGCCGAAATCGATGCGCTGATGCCCGCGCCGACGCGACGATAGGCTACTCCGCGGGCTTGATCGCTGCAGTGCGCGCCGGCCAGTTCGCGAGCGCAATGCCGGCGACGACGCCGACCAGCCCGAGCAGCAGCCGGGTCGTGATCGGCTCGTTCAGGATGACAGCGCCGAGAAGCGCCGCCGCGATGGGATTCAAGGTGATGGTCACTGCGACGCGCGACGGCGCAATCCGCTCGAGCGCCCAGATCCAGGTATAGAAGGACGCCGCTCCGCCGACCGTCGCGAGAAAGGCGATTGCCGCCCAGCCGCGCGCATCGAACGCGCCAAGCGCCGCAATGTCGCCGCTAAGCAATAGCGCCACGAACAAGGCAGCGGCGCCGGCAGGAAGCTGGATGGCGCACATCGTCACGGCGTGAAGATGCCGCGCATACATCCCGGTCACCACGTTGTACACGGAGCCGATCAGCGCCGCCCCGAACATCAGCGCATCGCCCCTCCATACTTGGTCCCCCGCCGATTGCGCGCGATCGCCGAGCGCGAAAGCGACGCCGCCAAAGGCGAACAGCGCGCCGAGCACCTTAGGGCCGGTCAGCTTCTCGCGTCCCATCAGGGCCGATAGCGCAAGCGTCAGCATCGGCATGGTCGCGAGCACCAGTGCCGCGCGCGCGGCTGGCACGTATTGCAGCGAGGCCGTGAACAGCCAGCCGAAGAGCCCGAACTGCAGCGCGCCGAGCGCCAGCACCGGGCCGAGCTCCTGGGTCTTCACGCGCCGGCCGCGCCGCAGCAGCAGCGCAATGGCGAACATGACTACGCCCGCGCCGGCATAGCGCAGCACGGCGACAGCGAGCGGCTCCGATTCCGCGACGGCCACCCGCGTGGCCACGATCGCGGCGCCGCCCAGCACGCAAGCGGTGATGGCGGCAAGTGTCGGAAGAAATTGCGG
>DATAAP010000415.1:0-1939 GCA_036260035.1 Alphaproteobacteria bacterium
GCAGGACAGTCCGCCGCCCTCGCCAGGGCTGAACCGGCGGGGGAAGTCGTGCGTCAGCTCTGGGAAGGAGCGCGCGCGATCCTGGCCTGAAGTCTTGCGTCGACTCTCAGCCCGGACGCAGCGGCTCTATGAGAGCGCTGCCCTTGCGCCGCAGCCGGCAGGGACCACCTAAGTTGAAGCGTCTTGAGGACTCAGCCATGCGAACCCTGTTAGCTTCCATACTGCTCGCCTTGCTTGCTGCCGCGCCCACCCTCGCGGCGGAACCCAAGCGCATCGGCGAGGTCAGCACCGCGATCCGCTGGTTCAGCCCGAATGACAAGGTCGTGATCGAGCGCTTCGACGATCCTAAAGTCGAGAACGCGTCGTGCTACGTGAGCCGCGCCGATACCGGCGGCTGGCTGGGCGCCGTGGACCTGGCCGAAGATCCCTCGCGCATGTCGATCGCCTGCCGCGCCACCGGCCCGCTGCGGATCACCGGCAAGATCGAGGAGAGCCGCAAGGGCGAGGTCGTGTTCGACGAGCGCGCCAGCTTCTTGTTCAAGGAGATCCGCGTCAGCCGATTCTACGATGCCGAGAAGAAGGTGCTCGTCTATCTGGTGTGGAGCACCAAGCTGATCGACGGCTCGCCCTATAATTCCGTCACCGCGATCCCGCTGCAGTAGCGCGCCGCATGATCGGGTGCGCGTCCGAATCGAGGATCGGGTTGCAGGGGCGCGGCGCCCGAAAGACCATCGCGTCCAGCTCCTCGGCGATGTCGCCGGCGATCGCCGCGGGCCGCATCAACAGGCGCGGCCGACGCGGCAGGCGGGCCTTGGTGCCGACGATGATCGCGTTGCGATGCGTTTCGCCGAGCGTATCGAGGATGCGCGCCGGCAGGCCCGCGGCCATCATGCTCTCAGCGATGCGGTCGGGATGCGGGTCGCTGTCGCTGGCGGCGATCGCGTTGAACAGGATGGCGCCGTTGCGCGGCAGCCGGCGCCGTGCCAGCGCGAAGAATTCCAGGGTGCAGAGATGCGCGGGCGCCGTGCCGCGCCAATAAGCGTCGAGCACGATTGCATCGAAGCGCGCGCGCGTGCCCGCGAGAAAGCGGCGTCCATCGGCCACGCGGCAGTCCACGCCTGGATCGAGGCCGAAATAGTTGCGCGCGACTGTGAAGGCATGCGGATCGATGTCGACGATGGTGACGCGCCGGCCGATGCGGGCGAGCATCGAGCCAAGCGTGCCGCCGGCACCGCCGATGAGGACGATCCGCCGCGCATCGAGGCCTACCAGCAGCCCGAACAGCGCGTGGATGTAGCCCATCAGGCTCACGCCGAAGCGGTCGGCGCGGCTCTGGTACCAGCTTCCCTGGACGTAGGAGATCGCGCCGGTGCGCCGGTTGCTGACGACCCTGATTTCGCCGAATGGATTGGCGCGGCGCGCGAGGACGGGCAAGGACTCCCCCGATCAAAGGGAGCGACCGTTCCCGACGCGGCCTCGCCCTGTCAAGCTCCGTCGCGGCGTAGGACGCGACGGCGCGTCGCTCCGCGCGATCGCGTCAGCGCAGGCCGAAGAAGCTCAAGATGGCCGCGACGATGACGACGAGCCCGACGATGTAGATGATGCTGTTCATGACGGGTCCCTGCTTATTGGCTGCTGCACAATAAGCCCGGTCCCCGTTGCTGGGTTCCCAACGCAAGGAATGCGAAGGCGGGCAGCTGAGCCGGCGAGCCAGCAGATGCGAAGCCGTATGGACCTGTATCTGACGATCGCGGCGCGAGGCAGCCGGATCCCGCGTTATGCGGCGCGGCGGCGTCGGCGGCCGACGAAACCCACGCCCGCAACGGCCATAGCAACCAGCGCGAGGCTGGAGGGCTCAGGCACCTGTGTGAACTCGGTGCCTTTGATCAGGCTGATCTTGAAATAGTCCTTGTTGCCGTCGTCGTTCATCAGGCGGCCG
>DATAAP010000416.1:0-9836 GCA_036260035.1 Alphaproteobacteria bacterium
GCGGAGCGGCAAGCTCGTGAAGACGTTGCGCCTGATCGCCGCCGATCTGGGCGGAGTGGATGACAAGAAGCCGGTCGGGAATAGCCTCCTGAGCCGCTGGTTCAAGAAATGAGCACGCCCGGCAATGAATCGACATCTCCTGCTGCTGTAGCCGATCTTGCCGCGCATCGCGGCCGGTCCGGCGCCGCCGCTATGCCGGAGGTGGTCGGGGAGGGCACTTCGCGCATGCCCGATCGCAAGGCGCAGCTCGAGGATGCGCGACGGATACTCTCGGCGGCGATCGGTCAGCGACTCGATCCGGCGGCGTGCCGCGCCATGTCGCGTGGCGAGCTGGCTCGACTGATCGGCGAGGCGGTCGCCACATATCTCTCGGAGCGCTCGGTCAAGGCGACGTTGCTCGAGCAGCGCGATCTCGTAACGGTCCTCCTCAACGAGCTGCTGAACCGCTCGGTCGAGCCTGCGCCTGCGGCGGCGCCGACTTCGGCGCCTACCGACTTTCTCGCTTCGAACCAGCCCGCCGCAAAGCCAGCCCCGGCACCGCAGGCTGCCGCCGGCCAGTCGCTCGAGGCCGCACGGCGCCGGCTGCAGTCGCTTCTGCTGGAGCGCATGGACGTCGCGGCCGCGGCGCAGTTGCCCCGCCCTGAGTTGGAGCGCCAAGTCGCCGAGCTGATCGGCGAGCTGCTTGCGGAGACCAAGCTGCATCTCAACATGAGCGAGCAGCGCGACCTCGTCGCGGCACTGCTCGACGAGATGCTCGGCCTCGGCCCCCTGGAGCCTCTCCTGAAGGACGAGTCGATCACCGACATTATGGTGAACGGCGCCAAGCAGGTCTATGTCGAGCGGCGAGGCAAGCTGGAGCTCTCGGGCGTCACGTTCCGCGACGATGCGCACGTGATGAACATCGCGACCCGCATCGTGACCCGCATCGGCCGCCGCATCGACGAATCGTCGCCGCTCTGCGACGCGCGCCTCCAGGACGGCAGCCGCGTCAATATCATCATTCCGCCGCTCGCCATCGACGGCCCCAGCATCTCGATCCGTAAGTTCGGCAAGAAGAACATCACGCTCGACACGATGGTCGAGACCAAGAACATCTCCCCGGCCATGTGCACGGTATTGAAGATCGCGTCGCGGTGCCGGTTAAACATCCTGATCTCGGGCGGTACCGGCTCGGGCAAGACCACATTGCTGAACGCCCTGTCGCGCCAGATCGACCATGGTGAGCGCGTTGTCACGATCGAGGACGCGGCAGAGCTCCGGCTGCAACAGCCGCATGTGGTCCGCCTCGAGACGCGCCCGGCGAATCTGGAGGGCGACGGCGAGATCACGATGCGCGATCTCGTCAAGAACGCGCTGCGTATGCGCCCCGACCGCATCATCCTGGGCGAGATCCGCGGATCAGAGGCCATCGACATGCTTCAGGCCATGAACACGGGCCATGACGGTTCGATGTGTACGATCCACGCCAACCGCCCCCGCGAGGCGCTGACTCGTCTCGAGAACATGGTGGGAATGGCCGGCATCAACCTGCCGAGCAAGGCAGTCCGTACGCAGATCGCCGCCGCGGTGAACATGATCGTGCAGGTGAGCCGCATGCGCGACGGCATCCGCCGGATCACGCATGTGATGGAGATCGTCGGCATGGAAGGCGACGTCATCACGACACAGGACCTGTTCCTGTATCAGTATGAGGGCGAGGACAAGGACGGCATCCTGCAGGGTTCGTTCCAGTCGACAGGCATCCGCCCGGCCTTTCTGCCTAAGGCCGAATACTACGGGCTCGATCGGGCATTGCTGGAGGCGCTGTGATGGAGGCGCTCGACTTCCTAGGCGACGACGGCGAGGCCATCGTCCTGTTGGTGGCCGGCTGCGTTGCCCTTTCTTTGATTCTCCTTGCAGTCGCGCTCTTTTCGGCACGCAGCGGCAGCGCACAAGCACGGCGGTTCGAGGCGGTCCGGCAACGCGCAAGCGGCAGGCGCGCGAGCTCGGGTCCGATTGCGATCAAGCGCGGCGAGGCGACCGGCGCGCTAGGCGGCATCGAGCGATCGGTCGGCCGATGGCTGCCGCGCAAAGCGGCGCTGCAGGCCAGGCTGATGCGCACGGGCAAGAAACTGACGATTGCGCATTATGTCATCGGGATCGTGCTGGTGGCCGTTCTCTGCACTGCGATAGGGATCTTCGCGTTTCGCCTGAAGCCGTTGGTGGCAGGGTTCGGCGGCATCGCACTCGGCCTGATGCTCCCGCATGTGTTCGTCGGCTTTCTCGGCGCGCGACGGGTGCAGAAATTCACCCAAAGCTTCCCGGAAGCCATCGACCTGATCGTCCGCGGCCTGCGGTCCGGCCTGCCGATCTCGGAATCGATCGTGACCGTCAGCAAGGAGATTGCCGATCCGATCGGTGCGGAATTCAGAACGATCGACCAAAGCATCCGCCTTGGCCGCACGATGGAGGAGGCGTTGTGGGACACCACCCAGCGCATCGATACGCCAGAATTCAAGTTCTTCGTCATCAGCGTCGCCGTGCAGCGGGAGACCGGCGGTAACCTGGCCGAGACGCTCGACAATCTTGCTGACATTCTGCGGCGTCGCCGGCAGATGAAGCTCAAGGTCAAGGCGTTGTCCTCGGAGGCCCGCGCGAGCGCCTATATCATCGGCTCCTTGCCGTTTCTGATGTTCGGCATCCTGATGCTGGTCAGCTCGGCCTATGTCTTGGAGCTGTTCTACGACCGGCGCGGCCTCGTCATGGTGGCGGCCGGCCTATTCTCGATCCTCATCGGCGCCCTCATCATGGCGAAGATGGTGAGGTTCGAGATATGAACTTCGGCCAGCTCATCCCTGCCGGGTTCTCCACCGAGGACATCATCGTCATCTCGGCTGCGATTGCTGCTGCCGTCAGCGCGCTTGCGGTCTGGCAGGCGCTCCTGGTGCGCGACGACCTCACGCCGCGCCTGAAGGCGCTGGCAGAGCGCCGGGCGGCGCTGAAGGCGAACATGCTGGCGAACACGCCGCGGGCGCGACGCAAGGCGTCCGAGACGCTGATGCACAGCGTCGTCGCCCGGCTCAACCTGCTGCGCAGCCGTGAAGCGGAGCGGGCTCGCATGGCGCTGGCGCGCGCTGGCATCCGCTCGCATGACGCTGTCGTCACGTACCTCTTCTGCAAGATCGTGATGCCTTTCGTCCTTGGCGCCGCGGCGATCGCTTCAATGGACTGGCTGCAGCTGATCACGGTCGAGGAGACGTATCGCCTGCCCGCGGCGCTGGGTGCCGTGCTGCTCGGCTTCCTAGCGCCCGGCATCTACGTCAAAAACGCTGCCGACAAGCGTCGGGCGGCGATGCAGAAAGGGCTGCCGGACGCGCTCGATCTGCTGGTCATCTGCGCCGAAGCCGGACTGAGCCTCGATGCAGCGCTTACGCGGGTCGCACGTGAGATCGGTCCTTCATGCCCGGAGCTCGCCGACGAGCTGGGCCTTGCCTCGATCGAACTCGGCTTCCTGCCGGAGCGCCGCGAGGCGCTTGAGAACCTCAACCGTCGGACGGAAATGTCCTCGATCCGCGGCGTAGTCAATACGCTGCTGCAGACGGAGAAGTACGGTACTCCGCTCGCTCAGTCGCTGCGCGTGCTGGCAGCGGAGTTCCGCAACGAGCGCCTGATGAAGGCAGAGGAGAAGGCGGCGCGTCTTCCGGCGATCCTGACCGTGCCGATGATCATATTCATTCTGCCGCCGCTCTTCATTGTCCTACTCGGCCCTGCGATCCTCCGAACGATCGACGCTCTCAGGAGCTTGTGATGGCGCTAGCAGCGTGCAGCACACCGCTCGGGCGCCTAGCGGAGCGGCTCGGTCCGGCCGAGTCCGAGGATCTCGATGCGCGCCGGATTGGCGCCGATCGCGGAGGTGCGGGGACGGTCGGCGAGCTCGCGCAGCACGGCATAGTAGGCGAGGTTGCTGCGCACGGCCGGTTCGTCGAGATCCATGCGCGCGACGCGCGCAGCCGAATCGAGATCCCCCGCCAGCCCGTAGACCAGGGCGAGGTTCTGACGATTGCGAACATTGGCCGCCGGGTGGCCGAGAATTGGACGCAACGTGGCGATGGCCTCGCGATAATCGCCGCTCAGTGCGAGCGACAGGCCGAGATTGTTGCGCAGGACGACGCTATCGCCGGCGAGCGCCAGGCCCTGCCGGTAGCGGCCCTGCGCGGCGCGGTGGTCGCCGATCATGTCGAGCACGACGCCGATACTGTTATGCGTGCGTGCGTCGTTCGGCTCGAGCGCCAGCGCGGACTCGAACTGCTTGAGCGCGACGTGCGGCTGGTCAAGCGAGATCAGCGCGTTGCCGAGCCCGCGCATCGCTTCCGCATCATTCGGGTTGTTGGCCAGCGCCGAGCGGAACGCCGCGGCAGCCTCGTTGTAGGATTTCAGATCGAGCAGGGCGGAACCGAGCTTCACGAGCGGCTCGGATTCGAGCGGCTTGATGGTGCTGGCTCGCTTGTAAAGGCCAACCGCGGAAACGGTGTCGCCGCTGGCGCGCATCGCGTCGGCGACCCGGATAAGGGACGCGTAGTTGGCGGCTTCGGACGTCGCCGCGGGCGGCGCGGTGATGTTGGCCTGCACCACATCGTTGGCGCACGCGCCGAGCAGCGCGCCAGCGACAGCAACGCCAGCGATGCAGATCGCGCGGCGAGAGGGGTTGTGTCGCGTATTCATGGGGGACGCCTCTCTTTTCATGAGGCATCCAGCGTAGGCCACCTGCCTTTAACGAAAGGTAAAGTGTCATGAGCGACAAGGGAAAGATGCGCGTACTGTTTTCACGCATATGGACCCGCACCGAGGGCGCCGCCGCCGTGGAGTTCGCGCTCGTCGCGCTACCATTCATCCTCACCCTGGTCGGCATCATCGAGGTCGCGCTGATCCTGTTCGTGAACGTGATGCTCGAGGGCGCTGTCCGCGATTCCGCGCGCTTTGGCATCACCGGATACTCTCCGAGCGGAGTGGATCGCGAGACCATGATCCGTCAGGTCATCAAGGATAAGACGGTCGGCCTCGTCGACATGAATAAGATCAGAATCGAGACGCTCGTCTACGAGAGCTTCGGCGATATCGGTAAGCCCGAGCCTCTCCTCAACGACGTGAATGGCAATGGACGTTTCGATCCTGGCGATACCTACAAGGACATCAACGGCAACAACCGTTGGGACGAAGACATGGCCAAGGCGGGCGCTGGCGGTCCTGGCGCCGTCGTGGTGTACCGCGTCGCCTACGATTGGCCTCTGCTGACCGGCATGCTCACGCCGCTGCTGGGATCGGGCGGCTACGTGCATTTGGGCGCCAGCACCGCGGTGCGAAACGAGCCGTACCCGAACCCGAACCCGAACCCGAACCCGAACCCACAGAGCGGCGGAGGCTAATCATGCGCACGTCCTTGCGCAGGCTTTCTTCTGACATCCGCGGCAGCTTCCTCGCGGAGTTCGCGGCTGCCATGCCGGTCCTCGTTCTGCTGTTTCTGGGGGGGATCGAGGTCTCACGCTTCGCGTTGCTGAACCAGAAGATGGATCGCGTGGCGACGGCGATGGGTGACCTTGTGGCACAGGCCGAGACTCTCAGCGAGACGGAGCTCAACCAGCTCTTCCTTGCCGTGAACCACGTCGCATCGCCCTTCGACATTATGGGGAACGGCACCGTGATCGTTTCGTCGATGTCGATCCCGCCGCCAGCCAGGGTGGGTGATCCGCCCAATCCGCCGAAAATCACCTGGCAACGAAAGACTGGCAGCCTGATCGCGAGCAGCCAGATCGGTGCGCAGGGAGCGAGACCGACCCTTCCGGCCGGGCTGACGCTCGCCGATAAGCAGACAATCATCGCGGCAGAGGTCTACTACGAGTTCAGGCCGATGCTGATCAGCGCGCTGGTGCCCGGGCAAGAGATCTACCATCGAGCCTTCTTCAGGCCACGGCTCGGCGCCCTGACCGCGCTGAGCCCCTAAGGCCGATCGCGTGTTAACGCACCGGTAAGGGCGGCAGCCTAAGCTGATGCGGGATAATTCCGTCAGCGAGGTCCTCGTGTCGACGCTTAGCGCCAAAGCCGCCGCGGTCGAGTCCGGTCGCAAGCCGGTGCCGGCTGCTGCCGTCCCTCCGGTAGAGCGTGCCGTACCTGCTGGCACGAACGGCGCTGCTGCGGGGTCTGCCACCGGAGCCTATGCCCTGCTGCCGCGCCTCATCGAGCGCATGCACCGACGCTATCTCGACGTGCTGCGATTCGAGCTGACGCGCATGGGCGTGGACGATTTGAACCCTGTGCAGATGATGCAGCTCCTCAACATCGACGAGGAGGTCTCGGTGCAGGAGCTGGTCGACCGCGGCCACTATGTCGGGTCTAGCGCATTCTACAACATCAAGAAGCTGGTGCAGGCAGGCTACATCGAGCAGTCGCGCAGCCCGAGCGACCGCCGCGCCGTGCGCGTCAAGCTGACAAAGAAGGCGCACGATCTCTGCGCCAAGCTGCGCGAGCAGCAAGATGCCCTGGCGGCCTCGTTCGCCAAGGCCGACGAGAAGGGCACCGACATCGAAGGCGCCTACAAGACCCTGCGCAGTCTCGAGCGCTCCTGGGACGACTACCTGCGCTACGGCAAGTACTAATCGTCTCCTTTTAGGCGAGATTTCGGCAAACAAGAAAGGGACGGGTCGAAAGACCCGTCCCTTTCTTGTTGGAAACGCAGCTGCGTTCAGTTCGCGTGCTTTGCCGCCGAGGTATTCTCGGGCATGGCGCTGTTGTCAGCGCGCCAATAGGCGAGCATGCCGGCCGCCTGCTCGCGGCCGAGCGAGTCATAGAACGCAAGCGTCGAGGAGAGCCGGTCGCTGGGCATCACCTTGCCTTGGCCCTTCCGCGTGAGCAGGAAGATGGTGGCAAAGTTCGACCGGTCGATGCCGATCGACTTGCACGCCACTGCCAGCGGCTCGCCGCCGGGCTCGAAGATGACGCGCCGCGCCATGCGGAGCTCGAGGCGGCACAGCTTGGCGAAGCTGGCGGTGAATGCCGTCACGTTGCCGCCGCGCAGCGCCTGGATGAGGAAGCGCTCGTTGAGCTCGTCGACCTGCTCAAGGCGGTCGACGAGGCCCTTCGCGAGCTCGTCAACGGACGGCGCGGCGCTTGCCTGGAGGACCTGCTGGGCCGACTGCTCGACCTGGTTCGCCAGCAGCTTGTCGTCGATCTTGAACTTCTGGACGATGTGCTGCCGCAGCACCGATGACACCCACCAGAACATGCGGTGCGCCAGCTTCGGCGGCAGGTCAGGGCGGTTAAGCAGCGGCTTCTGGTAGCGCGCCACCTCGAGCGATTCGGCGACGAGATACTCCATCGCGCGCTGCGAGAGCACTGCGTCCTGGTTATTGAGGAGCTCCTCGATCACGTCCGGCTCATCCTGATCGAGCAGCGCGTCGGTGACGTGCTCGCCCAGCGGCTTCTGCAGGGCGATCGCGAGCCGGTGCTCCTTGGTGCGCTGCTCGATGATCTCGATCAGGTCCGGGTCCGACAGCACGCCGCTCTTCGTCAGCAGCGGGCGGGCGACGTCAATCTCGTCATTGGCGAGCATGACGGCCAGCTCGCGGGGCGCGCTCGGCAGGTTTGCGAGGCGCTGGGCCAGGTCCTGGCGGATCTCCATCTCGATGTCGTGGATCAACGTGCCTAGCACGTCCGACATGAGCTGGCGCTCCTTGCTGGCGAGCGCCCTGTCGGAATCGATGAAGATTTGTGACAATTCGCCGAACAATTGCGCCCGGTCGGCCGGGTTGTCCTTCTCGGCAAGCTTGCAGAGGCGCTCCAACTCGGATTGCCGGTGCTGGTCCATCATCCTTCTCCGATACACGCGAGGTGGCGACGTCGGCGGCGCCGATAGTGCGCAACCCAAGTGTGCTTAGGAGAAGCTAAGGAAACCTAAATCGGACAGCGCCCGCGGCGACCGTGCCGCGCCTGCAACAGACGCAGCTTCAGGCCCTTATCGGGGTCTCGCAATGCTTAACGATTCATGCGACGCGCTGAATCTCGCGGACGATCCCGTCGGCGATCTTGCCGATGAGGCCCTGGTCCTCGCCTTCGACCATGACGCGGATGAGGGGCTCGGTGCCCGATTTGCGCACCAGCACGCGCCCCTTGGCGCCGAGCTGACTTTGAGCGTCGCGGATCGCGTCCTTCACCGGTTGGGCCTCGAGCGGCGCGCCGCCGTTGAAGCGCACGTTGCGCAGCAGCTGCGGCATCGGCTCGAACATCCGGCAGCCCTCCGACGCGCGCTGGCCGGACTGCACCAGCACGGCGAGGACCTGAAGGGCCGCGATCAGGCCATCGCCCGTCGTCGCGTAGTCGGACAGGATCACATGGCCCGACTGCTCGCCGCCAACGTTGAAATTCTGGTCGCGCATCATCTCGAAGACATAGCGGTCGCCAACCGCCGCGCGTGCGAGCTTCAGCCCTTGCTTTTCAAGGCAGCGCTCGAGGCCGAGATTGGACATCACGGTGCCGACCACGCCGCCGCCGCGCAGCCGGCTCGCCTCGTGCCACGAGCGCGCGATCAGCGCCATGACCTGGTCGCCGTCGATCACGCGGCCGTTCTCGTCGACCATCAGCAGCCGGTCGGCGTCGCCATCGAGTGCGATGCCAAGGTCGGCGCGATAGGTCCGCACCTGCTCCTGCAAGGCCTGCGGATGTGTGGCGCCGCAATCCTTGTTGATGTTGAAGCCGTCGGGATTCACGCCGATGGGAATGACCTCGGCGCCGAGCTCCCACAATACGGTCGGCGCCACCTTGTAGGCGGCACCGTTCGCGCAATCGATGACGATGCGCAGGTCGTTGAGCCGAAGGCCTTTCGGAAAAGTAGCCTTCACGAATTCGATGTAGCGGCCCGCGGCATCGTCGATGCGCTTGGCGCGACCGAGCTGGTCGGGCGCGGCCAGAGCGTCGCGGCTGTCGAGCCCGCGCTCGATCGCCAGCTCGATGTCGTCCGACAGCTTGCAGCCGTCGGGGCCGAACAGCTTGATGCCGTTGTCGGCGTATGCGTTGTGCGAGGCCGATATGACAACGCCGAGATCCGCGCGCAGCGAGCGCGTCAGCATGGCGATCGCGGGCGTCGGCAGAGGGCCGATCAGCATCACGTCCATGCCGATGGAAATGAAGCCGGCTGTCAGCGCCGGTTCGAGCAGGTAGCCGGACAGGCGGGTGTCCTTGCCGATCACCACGCGGCCGCCATGCACGCCGCGGGTGAAGTGGCGGCCTGCCGCGGCCGCAATCTTCATCGCGGTTTCAGCAGTCATCGGCTCCGCATTCGCCGTGCCGCGGATTCCGTCCGTGCCGAAGAGCTTGCGCACCGTCAAACCTCTGTGAGTTGCGGAAAGGAGCGAGCCGCGCGCCGGTTCGCAATTTAGTTTAGGGTCGATCGCTATGCGGTATCAAGATCGCTAAACCAAATGAAAAATCCGTTAGATCCGGCAGGTACGCCGTCCTTGTGCTTCGAACGGGCATGATCATCATCCGTTGTGTCCGGCCGATCCGCCCGTTCGGGGAAGCCCGGCCGGCGGCGCGATCTGAAACAATTCGAAACAACAAGTGAGTTGAGCGGCAGCGGCGCCATTGGTACTTGCCCCTGCCGCGATTCACCATTCCGGCACGCTTTTGATGAAAAGCGAACGCAAATTGTCATCGATGCCATAACGGGAAGAAGCGATGTCGCGAGATGTCAGCGCGATTATTTTGGGGGCTGGGTTGGGGACGCGGATGGCGTCTGGGTTGGCGAAGGTGCTGCATGGTGTGGGGGGTTTGGCGCTGGTGGGGCATGTGGGGCGTGCGGTTGGCGGGCT
>DATAAP010000417.1:0-7922 GCA_036260035.1 Alphaproteobacteria bacterium
CCGCGGTCAGCGCGCTCGCGTCGCAGCCGGGCGTCGTCGTCACCGGCCGGGTTCCCGATGTCCGCCCCTACCTCGCCCATGCCGCCGCCGTCGTCGCGCCGCTGCGCATCGCCCGCGGCATTCAGAACAAGGTGCTGGAAGCGATGGCCATGGCGAAAACCGTCATCGCGACCCCGCAGGCCGCCGAGGGGATCGAGGGGCAGGACGGCCGCGATCTGCTGATTCCAGGCACCTCCGACGCCTTCGTGCAGGCGGCTATCCAGGCGCTACGCGTGGGGCCTTCCGCCAGCCTGGGCGCCATTGCCCGCAGTTACGTTTTGGCAACCTATCACTGGCAAAAAAGCTTGGATAAACTGGACTTTATCCTGGATGGCGCGGAGCCCCGGGAACGTCCGATGACAACCATCGGCCGTAGCGCGAATATGGCCTCGCACTGAACCGAGCGCAGCACGGCATGATGCATCCTTCCGCCGATACGGCGCCGACCGCGCCTTCCGACGTCGCGTCGCGCAGTTGGCGCCTCGCCTATATCGCGGCGGCGGCAGGGCTAGTCCTGATTCCGGCGATCTTTGCCGAGGCCACGGCGTCGATGGTTTCGACCTGGATGGTGTCGAGCACGTTCAATCATGGGCCGATGATCCCTGCGCTCGCCGCGTATCTGGCGTGGCGCCGCCGCGACACGCTCGCCGGCGTCCCGCCGCGATTCGAATGGCTCGGCCTCGCAGCACTGACGGCCGCCGTGCTGATCTGGCTGGTGGGACGCCTGAGCGCCACGATGGTGGTGCAGCAATTCGGCCTCGTCTTTTCGCTGCAGGCCTTCGTGCTATGCGTACTGGGGCGTCACATCGTCTGGCGGCTGCTGTTCCCGCTTTTCTACTTGATCTTCGCCGTGCCCTTCGGGGCCGAGCTGGTGCCGCCGCTGCAGGACATCACCGCCTTTTTCGTCGTCAGCCTGCTGCGCCTCGTCGGCATCCCGGTCTTCATCGACGGCGTCTTCATTGCGACACCTGCCGGCAACTATCTTGTCGCCGAAGCGTGCGCAGGGCTGCGGTACCTGATCTCGATGATCGCCCTGGGCCTGGTCTTCGCGAATCTGACCTTCGACTCGTGGCACCGCCGCGCGCTTTTCATCGGCCTGTCGATCGTGGTGCCGATCATCGCCAATGGCATCCGCGCGTTCCTTATTGTGCTGATCGCCTATGTCTCGGACAACGAGATCGCGACCGGCATCGACCACGTCATCTACGGCTGGGTCTTCTTCAGCTTCGTGACATTCCTGCTGTTCGCCCTCGGCTACGCGATGCGCGAGCCTCTCGCCGAGGAAAATCCCAGGACGCCCGCCATCGCGCCTGCAAGCCATGGGTCCGGCAACGCGCCCGTCATCGCCGCCTGTGCATCGGTCGCGATCGTGCTCGCGGCATCGCTCTATGCCGAGTCCGCGCTTGGGCGCAGCGCAGCACTCAGTACCTCCATCGCGCCACCGGAGCTCTCCGGCTTCGCCAAAGTGGCGCCGCCTCCTGGCGCGTGGCAGCCGGTCTTCATCGGCGCCGACCGTCAGATCGACCAGGTGTACGAGCGCGGCGGACGCCGGATCGGCTTGCACGTCGGCCTCTATTCGCATGAGCGGCAGGGCGCCAAGGCCGTCACTGGAGAGCACGATTTCGAGCCGACCGCGCTCTGGAAGTCTGGCGCGCCGGGGACGATCGAGCTGGCTCTGCCGGACGGCCGCCTTTCCGCGGTGACGCTGCGCGTCTCGGCGCCAGGCCGATATCGCACGGTCTGGTACTGGTATTGGATCGGCGGAGCGTTCACGGGCAGCCCTTACGACGCCAAGCTGCTGAGCATTCGCACCCTGCTCAGCGCCGGCAACCCCGCCACCGCGGTGGTCGCCGTCAGCGCCGAATACCCGGTCGCGCAGGGCGAACCGACTGACCTGCTGCGCGAGATGGTCGCCGCGGCGCCGGCGATCCGGACGATGCTCGAGAACGCAGTGCGCGGAACGCCCGGCGCGGCGCGAATCCAGTAGACGGGAGCCAATTCATGTGCGGCATCGTCGGAATCTTCGACCCCAAGGGCCAGCGGCCGATCGATCGCGACCTGCTGTCGCGCATGAACGACTCGCAGTTCCACCGCGGTCCAGATGATGGCGGGCTGTTCACCGAGCCCGGCATCGGCCTGGGATTCCGCCGCCTCGCTATCATCGATCTCTCCGGCGGCGCGCAGCCGCTCTTCAACGAGGACCATTCGGTCGTCATTGTCTTCAATGGCGAGATCTATAACTACAAGAAGCTCGTGCCCGTCCTCGAGGCGCGCGGGCACGTGTTCCGGACGCGCTCGGATACGGAAGTCATTGTCCATGCCTGGGAGGAATGGGGCCCCGCCTGCGTCGACCGGCTGCGCGGCATGTTCGGCTTCGCCATCTGGGACAAGCGCCAGCAGACGCTCTTTCTCGCGCGCGACCGGGTTGGCGAGAAGCCGATCTATTACAGCGAGCTCCCTGACGGGACCTTCATCTTCGGCTCGGAGCTCAAGTCGCTGCTGACGCACCCGGCGACCGCCCGCAAGCTCGACCCGCACGCGATCGAGGACTACTTCGCCTACGGCTATGTACCGGACCCGAAGAGCATCTACAGGGGTGTCCGCAAGCTTCCACCTGGGCATACGATGACCTTGCGGCGCGGCGCGCCGATCGCCGCACCGCACGCGTACTGGGATGTCGCCTTCCGCACCCAGGCGCCCCGCGACGAGCGCGAGGTGGTGGAGGAACTGGGCGCGCGCCTGCGCGATTGCGTCGACATGCGCATGGTCGCCGACGTGCCGGTTGGCGCCTTCCTTTCCGGCGGCGTCGATTCGAGCGGGGTCGTCGCGGTAATGGCCGGCCTATCGCACGAGCCGGTCAACACCTGCTCGATCTCATTCGGCCAGAAGGACTATGACGAGTCGCGCTACGCGCAGGCGGTAGCGACGCGTTACCAGACGCGCCACTACGTGCGCGAGGTGAACGAGGACGATTTCGAGCTGGTCGACCGCCTCGCCCTTTTCTACGACGAGCCGTTCGCCGACAGCTCCGCGATGCCGACCTTTCGGGTGTGCCAGCTCGCGCGCGAGCGCGTCACCGTTGCGCTTTCGGGCGACGGCGGCGACGAAGTGTTCGCCGGCTACCGCCGCTACCGATGGCACCATTACGAGGAGCTGGTGCGCAGCGCGATTCCGGCGGCGGTGCGCCGGCCGCTTTTCGGCTTGCTCGGCTCGATCTACCCGAAGGCCGACTGGGCGCCGCGGCCGTTCCGCGCCAAGTCGACCCTGCAGGCCATCGCCCGCGACACGGTCGATGCGTATTTCCGCAGCGTTGGGCTGGCGACCGATGAGATGCGCGCGCGGCTATTCTCCGCATCGTTCACGCGCCAGTTGCAGGGCTACAACGCGCGAGAGGTGCTCGAGCGCCACATGCGCGCGGCACCGGCCGACGACCACCTGGCGCAGATCCAGTACGCCGACCTCAAGACCTATCTCTCAGGCGACATTCTCGTGAAGGTGGACCGCGCAAGTATGGCCAATTCGCTCGAAGTGCGCGTGCCGATCCTCGACCACGAGCTGATCGAATGGGCCGCCGGCTTGCCGCTCGCCCTGAAGCTCAGGGGCGGCGAAGGCAAGTACGTGTTCAAGAAAGCGCTGGAGCCGCTGGTGCCGCACGAGCTGCTATACCGGCCGAAGATGGGTTTCTCGGTGCCGCTGGCACGTTGGTTCCGCGGCCCCCTGCGTCAGCGCGTCCGCGACGCCGTTTCCAGTGCCCCACTTGCCGATGCCGGCGTGTTCGACATGGGCTACCTCGCGACTTTGGCCGACCAACATCACGCGGGCGTCCGCGACCATAGCGCCGCGCTATGGGCGGTGCTGATGTTCGAGTCGTTCCTGCGCCAGGTCCATAGCGGAACGCACGACCGCGGCGCGATTACGCCGCGTGCGCCTATCCGAGCAGTCGCGCGATCCTGAGCCTCGCGCGCAGCGGCCTATTTGGCCGGCGCGGCTGGCTCCTTCGGCATCTCCTTTCCGCCCGCAGCGGGACTGATGTTGGAGATCGCCTCGATGTTGCGCTGAACCCACTGGTTCTCGTCGACGCGGACGAAATAGTACGCGGTGATCACCAGGACCATCCACCCCATCAGGCCGCCGGAGAACAACAGCAGGAGGAAGAGCCGCAGGGAAATTCTCTGATCGCCTCGCATTCCTGGACCTCGTACCCCCGTCTGCGCCTGCACTGTCGTCCCCGAGGCCGTGCCACACTTTGTTAGTTAATTAGGCAACATTCGTGCCAGCCGCCGCCAGCAGGCTAGACGGAGCGGCAATCGGGAAACGCCCCTGCTGAGCACAGGGGGTGAGCGAAGAAACCACTAACCCAAGCGTCTTTTCCGATCCTTCCGGGCGTTTGGCGTGCCCGGCCATGCGCCGAGTCGCGACCTAAATTTAACCAATTCGCCGGATTTCTTGTAAAGAAATCCGAAAACTTCGAAAAACTTTACAATCTTACGGCAGGTAATTACTTGGGCGCGTAACGGATCGGCAATGCCGTGCACAGGACGCTGCGGCGCCGGCTCAGGAGCCGGGGCGTGTCGAGGTCTCAAAGAACACGTCGACACGCAGCCCCGGCATCAGCGGGCCGGGGTTGTCGAGTTCGACCACCACCTCGAGCACCTTGGTATCGAGTCGCTCACCGGGAGTCTCGCTGACGAAGCTCTTGCGGCCGAGGGTCTGTCCGACGCGGACGACCTTGCCGGGAAACTTCTCGTCGCCGAAGGCATCCGCCTTCACATGCACCTTGGTCCCCAATCCGACGCGGCCGATATCAGCCTCGTCCACATCCGCCCGCACGCGCAGCGCCGTGACGTCGCCGACCGACAGGATGGACGTGTCGCGGATTTCGGAAACCACCTCGCCGGCCTTACGGAAGCGCCGGAGCACCGTACCGTTGATGGGCGAGCGGATCTGCGTCCGCAGCAGCTGTGCCCGCGACTCCTCGAGCCGCGCACGCGCAAGCGCGAGGTCGGCCTTGGCGCGCGAGACGTCCTCCTCACGGGTCGGCGTGGTCAGCAATGTGTGGCGCGAGCGCGCTGCCTCGAGCCGGGCCTTGGCCGACAGGTGCGCCGCCTGCAGCTTTTGCACTTGCTCGTCTGACGAAAAACCGCCCTTGGATAGGGCCTCCCGCCGGGCCAGTTCCGACGCGGTGTTCTTGACGACCACTTCCGCCTCGTGCACGGCGGCGAGCGCTTCGCGGCGCTCCTGCTCGTGCGCGCCGTTCGTCACACGGCGCAGCTCCGCTTCCTTCTGCTCCACGAACGCCTCGGCCTCCGCAACGCGGGCGGCCTGGACGCTGTTCTCGAGCTCGGCGACGACCTGCCCCGCGCGTACCTGGTCGCCCTCGCTGACGTGGATGCGCGCAATGCGGCCGCTGATTTCGGACGACAGCACGATCTCCTCGGAGCGAGGCTCGACCCGGCCCGGTGCCGCGACCACGCCGGAATCGATCGAGACCCGGACCACGCCGCTCTTCGCCTGCTGCGATTGGGCGAGGTAGACGGCGCCGGATCCGGCCGTGACGGCGACGGCGGTGGCGATGATGGTGAAGAGCTTGCGGCTCATCATTGCCTCTTATCCCGCCGCGAGCCGCAGATACTGCGTGCCGCCTTGCGGCTCCGCGCTCGACGGTCCGGGCAGCGGTGCCCCCTCGATGACACGTGCGCTGCCGACGGATGTCTTCGCCATCTCGTCGCTGGCGATCACGCCGTCGCGCATGGTGACGATACGATCGGCGTACGACGTGGCGCGTTCGTCATGCGTGACGATGACGACGGCGCGGCCGCTTTCGATCGCAAGCTGGCGCAGCAGGTCCATGACCGAAGAGCCACTCTCCCAGTCCAATGCAGCGGTGGGCTCGTCGGCGAGGATGATCGCCGGATCGCCGACGACCGCGCGCGCGATCGCCACGCGCTGCTTCTGCCCGCCGCTCAGCTGATCGGGCAGCGATCCGCATTTCTCGGCGAGCCCGACCCGTGCCAGCACCTCCTCGGCACGCGCCTTTGCGGCGCGGCGCGGCACACCGCGCAGATCGAGGGCAATCGCCACGTTCTCCCACACCCGCAGCGTGGGAAACAGATTGAAGCCTTGGAAGATGAAGCCGATCTGCTTGAGCCGGACCTCCGCCCGTTCAGGCTCGGCAAGGCCAAGCACATTGCGCTTGCCGATGCGCAGACTGCCGCCATCGGGGCTGAGGATGCATCCAAAGATCGACAGCAGCGTCGTCTTGCCGCTGCCGGACGGCCCGCGCAGCAGCGTCACCTCCCCGCGCCGGATATCGAGGTTAACACCGCGCAGCGCCGGCACGCTCGCCTCACCAGACAGAAATGTCTTGGTGAGGCCGCGCGCGATGATCGCAGGATGGTCGAGATGCGCCGGCGTCATTTGAAGACCATTGCTGGGTCGAGCTTCATCACCTTGCGGATGCAGACCAGCGCCGCGCCGACGCACATCAGGACGGTCAGCGCCGCGATCAGCAAGGCGAGAGGCCAAGGTAACGCAATCTCCGGCGCGGCGGAACCCGCTACGTAGCGCCCGAACAGAAACAAAGATAGGCCAATGACATAGCCGGCGGCGGCGCTGATCAGCGCCTGCTTGATGACAACGCTGTTGATGTAGCGCCGCCCCGCCCCGATGGCGCGCAACGTGCCGAACTCCCGGATGTGGTCGACGGTCGTCGCATACAGCGTCTGCGCGACGACGACGAAGCCGACGATGAGCCCGACGAACGACGCGACCAGCAGGGCAAGCCCGGCGCCGGTGGTGAACATCCAGTAGACGCGCGTGCGGTTGCTGAACTCTTCCTTCGTGTAGACGTCGACGCCCTGGAGGCGGGCGGCGAGGTCCGCCTTGGCGGTCGCCACATCGGCGCCCGGGACAAGCTTCACCAGCACGTGCTTCGTCTGGTCCGAGCGCATCAGCGCGTAGTCGCGCGAGCTCTTGAGCGAGGCGAAGACGTAGGGCGATTGCGTGAAGGAGCGGATGCCGCTGGTAAGGCCGATGACGCGCGCACGCTTGCCATGCATCTCGACGATCTGGCCGAGCGCGCTGACCGCGAGTTTATCGGCATAAAGCTCGTCGACGAAGATGGTGCTCGGCCGCTTCAGGTCCGCGATGTTGCCGGCGACCACGTTCCACGGTCCAGCCAGAGTTCCATCGGGCTCAAAACCGACGACCAGAACGGTTTCGACGCCGCCGTCAGGCTTTTGCCAGCGCACGAACTCCGTCACGAACAATTCCGCGGACGCGACGCCGGGCGTGGACAGCGCCTGGTAGCGGCGCCGCTCGCTCATCGGCGGCGTCTGGTCGACGTTGCGCGTGCCCTTCGGCACGATCCAGATGTCCGCCTGCGAGTGGTCGATCAGCGCCGATGTGGTCGAGGCGAAGCCGAGGAAGAGGCCGAGCTCAGTCGTAATCAGAACCACGGCGAAGGCGACACCCGTCAGCGTGACGACGAGGCGTACTCTGTCGTGGATCAGATTGCGGATGGCGAGCGTGAGCGTCATCGCCCTCACTCGGCCGGCAGAGTATTGCGGAGCTGCTGCCAGTAGCGGCCCTGATCCGACACGAGCTCGTGCGCCTCCGGGCTAGATTTCATGAGCGCGAAGCCAAGGTCGGTGAGCGAAGCGTAGCAGGGCTGTCGAATGCCGTGATACTCCACGGTCTTGCCGAGCGGCACGAACTTGATGCCGAGCCGCGAGGTCAGTCGCAGCAAAGCCGGCTCCATCATCGCGCACAAATGAGTGATGCGGTTGCGGATGCTCATCTCCGCAATCGCCTTCATGAGGCCGAGCGTAATGTTCGGCGTCAGGACGCGGCGCTCCTGCGCCCTTTCGGCGGCCCCTTCGACG
>DATAAP010000418.1:0-4243 GCA_036260035.1 Alphaproteobacteria bacterium
GTCCGGCACCCGGCCAACAGCAGCATGATCATCGGCCCGACTAGGACGCACGCTCTCATGCGGCGCCAGGGCAATGGCGCGGCGCCGTATGCAATCACCTGCACGTTTCCTCCCAACCCAGCTTTGGCTAGACAGCGTTCGAGCCGCGCGATTTATTCCGTCTGCCAATCGCAGTGCCGTGGCGGAAACTCAGGATGACGAGCGCGCGCAACACGCTACCGAGACGGTTCGCCGGTCTTGCGCTCACGCGGTCCCTGTTGATGGGGATCGTCAACGTGACTCCCGACAGTTTTTCGGACGGGGGCGATTTCGCGCGCGTCGAGGATGCGATCGCGCATGGCCGGCGCCTGATCGAGGACGGCGCGGACATCGTCGATATCGGCGGCGAATCCACGCGGCCCGGCTCGGCGCCGACTGCCGTGGCGGATGAGCTCGCGCGCGTCGAGCCGGTCGTGGCCGCGCTTGCGAAATCCGGAGCGCTGGTTTCGATCGACACGCGACGCGCGGCTGTTATGCGGTCCGCCATCGCGGCTGGAGCGCGGATCGTCAACGACGTTTCTGCCTTGACCGCTGACGCGGAGAGTCTGGGGATCGTCGCGGCGAGCGGCGTGTCGGTTGTGCTGATGCACATGCAGGGTGAGCCCGCGACCATGCAGCAGGGGCCGCACTACCGCGACGCTCCTGCGGAGATCGCCGGCTTTCTGCGTGCGCGCGTCGATGCCTGTCGTGCAGCGGGCATCCCCGACGAGCGCATCGCGATAGACCCCGGCATTGGTTTTGGAAAAACCGTCGAACACAACCTGCAGCTTCTGGCCCATCTCGACCGGTTCACCGCCCTTGGCGTCGCCGTCCTCGTCGGCCTGAGCCGCAAGGGCTTCATCGCCAGGCTGTCGCGCGGCGAGCCGCCAAAGGCGCGGGACCCTGGCTCCATCGCCGGCGCCCTTGCCGCGGCGCAAGGCGGCGCCGATATCCTGCGCGTCCATGACGTCGCCGGCACGCGGCAGGCCCTGGCCGTATGGCAAGCGATCCAGAGCCATCGGTCGTCTTAACCCTCTGTTATAGTGCCGCCCGGACAATCGCCGTCGTAGATCGGGAGGACCCCTTGAAAGGACGCGTACTGATCGTCGCTGGCTCGGACTCGGGCGGCGGTGCCGGCATCCAGGCTGACATCAAGACCGTGACCGCGCTGGATGGCTACGCTGCAACAGCGATTACGGCGCTGACGGCCCAGAACACGCAGGGCGTGTTCGGCGTCTTCCCTGTGAAGGCTGAGTTCGTCCGCAAGCAGGTCGACCTGGTGCTCGAGGATATTGGTGCCGATGCCGTGAAGACCGGCATGCTGTACGACGAGTCGATCGTCAACGCGCTCGCCGACGCACTCGAAGCTTACGGCAAGCCGATCAAGCTCGTCGTCGATCCGGTCATGCTGGCGAAGGGCGGCGCGCCGCTGATCGATCCGAACGCGGTGGCGGCCCTGAAGCGGCGGATCATCAATCTCGCCACCATCATTACGCCGAATCTGCTGGAAGCCGAGAAGCTCGCCGGCACGACCATCCGCACCGTCGACGACATGGAGCATGCTGCGGCATCGCTGCTGACGCTCGGCTGCGAGGCGGCGCTTATCACGGGTGGCCATCTCGAATCGCAGATGCTCACCGATGTGCTGGCGACCTCGCGCGGCGTGCAGCGCTTCCGCTCGGAGCGCATCGCGACCAAGCACACGCATGGAACGGGCTGCACGCTCGCGTCCGCCATCGCCACCAGCCTCGCGCAGGGACTGCAGATCGAGGAGGCCGTGGAGCGCGCCCGCGCCTATGTCCGCCGCGCGATCGAGACCGCACCTAACTACGGGCGCGGCCATGGACCGGTCAATCACGCGCATCCGGTGGAGTTCGCGATGGGCCTGGCTGCTGCGAATCCGGCTCGCGCCGGGACGGCGAAAGCGCCACGCAAGAAGCCGCGGCGCGTCGCGAAGAGGGCGCCCAAGCGCAAGGCGAAGTCGAGGCGCAAGCGCGCCTAGCCGCCATCGCCGCCGTCAACGGTGAACGACGATCCAGCCCTCCTGCGCGGCAGTCTCGCCCGGCGGCTCCGCGAGCGCGCCGCTAGCGACGGCCCGCGCAGCAAGCGCGCAGAGCACGCTATCCAAGGCGTCGGCGCTCGCGGCCAGTGTCCGGCGATAGGACTTGGTCAGCGACAGACCGGTTTTCTTCACGACGGCTGAGACGATGCTCTCGCGGCGTCGCCGCGCGGCCGGCGCCGATCCGTTGTAGCCGAACCAGGGCAAGTCCCACGTCCTGAGTTGCGCCGCCGGGAAGGTCTCCACGAGCAGCGGTCTCGTGGCTGGGGAACACCACGGCCACGCCGGGAGCCCGCATTGCGCGATCAGGGTCATGCATGCCGCCGCGAATGGCGCGCCGCCGCGCGGGCCGTTCCACAGGACCGAGCGCACGTTGATGCGGCGTCGCCGCCACACCTGCTCGGTGGCGCGGTGCGCATGGCGGCCGCGCGGGGCTAGCTCCGGCGCGAGCAAAGCAACGAGCTGACCGCCGGTGGCGAACGGCCTGCCGCTGCACGGAAGGGCTCGGACAGCCTTCAGCAATGCTGCGCGCGTACCCGCGAAATATCCGGCAGGCGGAGAAAACGGCGCATCGATTCCGGCGATGGAGAAGTCACCGGCACGCAGCAACGCGGCCAAGCGCTCGAAGGGTGGCGCATCGCCCGGAAGGTCCTGAACGCGGCGGAGGTCGGCGAGCGCCGGCTTTTCATGCCCTGTGATCTGCGCGATCCAGACCGCCGACGCCGCGGGCCGCTGTTGCCATTGCGAAGGACTGCCGGAGAAGTCGATTCCGAGAAAAATGTCGCGACTGCTTCTTCGCCGCCTGCCGCTCACACCAGCGCCATCGAGTTCGGCGAGCCGCGCAGCACGTCGCCGACGATGGTGAGGGCGCGCTCGAGCTGCGCCCGGTCGCGCGCCGCCGACAGGCCGATGCGTACGGCGTGCGGCACCGGCATGCGGCCGATCGCGAAGGCATCGGCAGGCGCCAAGCCGACACCGCGCCGCCGCACCTGCTGCGCGAATTCCTCGCGGCGCCACGGTTCCGGCAGCTTCAGCCAGATATGGAAGCTCGCTTCGTGCGCGTCGTACTCGGCGTCGGGAAGGATGCGGCGGACGATGAGCTGCCGGGCCTTCGCTTCCTCACGCATCTGCGTCGCCATGCGCGCGGCCTTGCCGGAGCGGATGAGGCGGGCGGCGATCTCGCCGAGCAGAGGCGTGGCCATCCAGGTCGTGGCGCGCAAGGCGGATGCGACGCGCTCCATCAATACGTCGTTGGCGCGCAGATAGCCGATGCGCATGCCCGGCGCCACGCATTTCGACAGGCTGGTCAGCAGGATCGAATTGTCGGGCGCGAAGCTGGAGAGCGCCGGCGGCGCGCCCTCGACGAGGAATCCGTAGATGTCGTCTTCGACGATGGTCACGCCGTGGCGCAGGCAGATCGCGGCGATCTCGCGGCGCCGCGCCTCCGGCATCGAAGCGGTGGTCGGATTCTGCAGGGTGGGCATGCAGTAGATCGCCTTCGGTGCCATCTGCCGGCAGGCTGCATCCAGCGCCGCCGGCACCAGCCCGTGCTCGTCGGTCTCCACCCCATGGAGCCGCAGCGACAGATGCGTGCCGAGCGACTTGAGGCCGTAGAAGGTCAACTGCTCGCTGAGCACGACGTCGCCCGGGCGCGTCAGCGCCGCCAGCGACACCAGCATCGCGTGCTGCGCGCCGTTCGTCACCGCGACGTGCGCCGGATTCACATCGACGCCGCTGCGCGACAGCCATTGCGCGCCGGCCTCCCGATGCGGCGGCAGCCCCAGATTGGGCGCGTAGCCGAGCAGCGGACTCAAATCGTTGCTGTGCGACAGATCTCCGAGGATGTCCGCAATCTCGCGATTGTCGCGCCAGCCGGGCGGAAAATTGCGCGCAAGATCGATGAAGCCGTCGTCGTTGGGCTGCGTGGAGGAAAGCGTGTCGATGCCACGATCGCGGATGAACGTCCCGCGACCGACCTCGCCTGCGATCAGCCCGCGCCGCTCCGCTTCGGCATAGGCACGTGTGACCGTGCCGACAGTCACACCGAGCTTCCAGGCCAGTTCGCGATGGGTCGGCAGCCGGTCGCCAGCCTTGAGCCGACCGGCGGCGATATCGCGGGCAAGGGTATCAGCGATGGCCACGTAACGCGGTCCGGTGCTCTGGTTC
>DATAAP010000419.1:0-12373 GCA_036260035.1 Alphaproteobacteria bacterium
CCGCAACCATTTCAGCGCCAGCTATGCCGGCGGCGAGGCGGAAGGGCCTTGGGTAGGTCCAGCCCTTCGGTTCATGAGTTGAGGGGCGATATGCAACGCGGCTTCCAACCGAACTCGGAAAGCGATCTGGCGCTGATTGGATGCGCTTACAGGTTGAACAGTGGCCCGCGCAGCGTCACATTGGCAGGACATTCGGCGTGGGCGACGCAAGCTTGTTCTGTGCTCGCCGGCGTCTCCGTGCCTCAATCCTCCGTTCCCGGCGAATCCATGGCCCAAGTCAAAAAACCTGAGATCCGAAATGCCATACTATCCGCCGCGGACAGGCTTTTTTCTGAGCGCGGCTATCACAACACGACACTCGCACAGATCGCCGTGAAGGCGAACGTCTCGACCGCCAATCTCTACGTCTACTTTCAGTCCAAGCTCGATATCCTCTACTCGATCTACGATCCATGGCTGCGCCAGCGAGTGTCGCAGCTGGAGGGCGAGGTCAAGCGGCTGCGCACGCCTCAGCAACGCGTGTTCAAGCTGCTGCATGCTCTGTGGTGCGAGATCCCGTCCGAAAAGAACGGTTTCGCCAACAACTTCATGCAGGCGATCACGACATCCGACCCGAAGGAAGGATATCGGCCGGAGCTGCTCAAGTGGTTCGAGGAGAGGATCGCGGCCATTCTCGGCGAATCCCTGCCCCCCGAGCGCCGCGCGCTGATCGCGCAGGCGCGCTTCACCCATCTTCTGGCGATGGCTTTCGACGGCTTCGTCATTGGTAACCATCTCCACCCCGACCTGGAATGCGACGAAAAGACGATCACGCTGATGGCATCGCTCTTGATTGGCTCGTTGGACGCTGGCGCGTCGGAAAAGCCGGATGCGCGACGACCGAAGCGGCCGGTGCGCGTCCGCGTCGACAAACCCATTTCTCTCGTGCGCAGATGACCCATGAAGATTGAGGACAGCTTCACCGTCGCCATGCCGATCGCCGAGGTCTGGACGGCGATCATCGACCCGAATGTTGTCGGGCCCTGTATTCCCGGATGCAAGGCGATCGAGGTGCTGGGTCCGGACAAGTACCGCGCCGAGGTCGTGGTCGCGCTCGGGCCGATCAAGACGACGTTCAATGTCGTGGTCGAGGTCAGCGAGATGCTGGCGCCGGAGCGCGTCGTGTCGGTGACGCGCGGAGAGGAGGGGACGCGCGCGAGCCTGCTGACGGCGAACAATCTTCTTTTGCTGCGTGCGCTCGACGACCAGACGACGGAGGTCGCCTACAGCTCCGAGGTTTCGCTGGTGGGGCGCCTCGGCAAGTTCGGCCTCGGCATCATGAAGAAACGCGCTAAGGAAACCGGCGACGCCTTCGCTCAGGCTTTCCGTGCCCGGCTCGAGCAGGCTCAGCAAAGTGCCGGATAGACGGCAGCCACGAACGACCGTATCGAAAAACAACCAGGGAGGAAGCAATGTCAGGTCTGGATCGAACCAAAAGCCTTCGACGAGCCATCTTTGCTGCTGGATGCGCGTTGCTGCTTGCTGGCACTGCCGCTCGTGCTCAGGAAATCAAGATCGGGGGCGTGTTCGGCATAACAGGCGGTCTCGCCGCTTACGCGCCGGCCATCGTCGACTCGGCGCAGCTCGCCGTCAAACATGTCAATGAGAACGGTGGGATTCTGAACGGGCGCCAGCTCCGCATGCTCGTCGTCGACGACCAGACAAATCCGCAGGTCTCGGTCGATGCCGCGCGCCGCTTGGTTTCGGCGGAAGGCGTCGTCGGGCTGGTCGGCCCGCTCGGCAGCGGCCAGGTCTTGGCGGTGGCGTCCAGCGTGACCGTTCCAAACGCCGTGCTGCATCTGGCGCCTACGGCGACGTCTCCAAAGCTGACGACGCTCGAGGACAAGGACTTCGTCTTCCGCACCGTCGCGAGCGATTCGTTCGGCGGCAAGGTGCTGGCCAATATCGTCAGCAAGCGCGGCATCAAGAACGTCTCGCTAATGTTCCAGAATAACGACTACGGGGTGGGCCTCGCCGATAGCTTCCGCGACGCGTACAAGAAGCTCGGCGGCAAGATCGCGAGTGATGCCGCCTTCGAGCCCAAGAAGGCTTCTTACCGCACCGAGCTCGCCACGGCAGCGCAGGGCGGGCCCGAGGCGCTGGTCCTCATCGCGTACCCGGCCGATGGCGGCAATACGATCCTGCGCCAGGCCCTCGAGAACGGCTTCTTCAAGCGGTTCATCCTGACGGACGGGATGAAGGACCAAAGCATCCTCAACGAGATCGGCGCCAGGAACCTCGAGGGCTCGTTCGGCGTCGCTCCGGAAGCGCCGGGCGAGAGCGACGCACTCAAGCGCTTCGAGGCGGCCTACAAGAGCGCTTCGCAGCGGCCCGTCGACAGCCTATTCATCCGCGAGACCTACGACGCCGTGATGTTGTTGGCCCTCGCCATTGAGAAGGCCGGCTCGACCGACCGGACCGCGATCCGAAACGCATTGCGCCCGGTCGCCAACGCGCCCGGCGAAGCGGTCCTGCCCGACGAGTGGAAGAAGGCCAAACAGCTCATCGCCGAGGGCAAGGACGTGGACTATATCGGCGCGGCCGGACCGCATAATTTCGACGAGGCCGGCGACATCGCTGGCACGATCGGCCATTTCGAGGTCAAGAACGGCAAGTTCGAGACCGTCGAGGTCGTCAAGCCGTAAAGGCGGCATCATCGAGACGGTCGGGCCCGCGGTCCGGCCGTCTTTTCTTTGTCGACACTGGACAGCACGGTCGGTTCGGGTAGCAGGCCCCGCGGCGCCTTCTGCAGAATGATCTGCAGGGCCAGGCCGATCAGGAATATGCGTAGATAGGCGGCCTGCGTCGTCCACTCCGGCGGCAGGCGCAGGGTGGCAAACTCCGTCACCGACCAGATCGTCCAGACGAGCAGTGGACCTACGATCGCGCCGCGGTTGTTGCCGCTTCCGCCAGCGACCAGCATCACCCAAACGATGAAGGTCGTCATCATCGGCTCGAACGCTTCGGGGCTGATGAACTTCACATAGTGCGCATAGACCCCGCCGCCGAGCCCCATGATCATCGAGCCGAGGACGAAGGCTTCGAGACGAAACCGCATCGTGTCCTTGCCGGCCGCGCGCGCCGCGGTCTCGTTGTCCCGGATCGCCCGCATGACGCGGCCCCAAGGCGCCAGTCGCGCCCGCTCGAGCAGAACATAGATCAGTGCGATCACAAGCGCGACGACGGCCAGGAACGCAAACTGGTCCCATGGCGGCGGCAGACCCTCGAACGGGCGCGGTATGGCGGATATGCCGAGCGCGCCGTTGGTGAGCCAAGCCTCGTTCTTGAGGATCAGGCGCAGGATCTCGCCGACGCCGATCGTGGCGATGGCCAGGTAGTCGCTCTGCAGCCGCAATGTGAGCCGGCCGATGGCGTAAGCGACGATGCCGCTGGCCGCCGCGGCCACGACTAGGCCGAGGACAACCGGCAGGCGCAGGCCGGCGATGTGGCTCGAGACCTCGGGCGCGGTCAGGATCGCCGACGCATAGGCGCCGATTGCGAAGAAGCCCGCGATGCCGAGATTAAATAGTCCGGTGTAGCCCCACTGGACATTGAGGCCGAGCGAAACAATCGCATAGATGCCGCCGAGCGTCAGAAGCCCGACCGCATACATCATGAGGCCGTAAAGCTCCGGGCTCATCAGAAGACTCTCCCGCGGAACAGGCCGGTCGGCCGCCATAACAGCATGGCGACTAGGATCACGAACGCGACAGCCGACTTGTACGAGGGCGGCACTAAGGCCGTGCCGCCGATCGGCACCGTTGCCAGTTCTTCGGCCAAGCCGACGACGAGCCCGCCGGCAATGGCGCCGTAGGGCTTGCCGATGCCGCCGAGGATCGCGGCAGCGAACATTGGCAGGATGAGATTGAACCCCATCTGCGGCTTCACCTGCGTATCGATGCCCAGGAACAGCCCGCCGGCGGCGAGCAGCGCAGCCGCCAAGATCCATGTCCACGCAACGACACGCTCCGTGTTGATTCCCGACACGCGGGCGAGGGACGGCTCATCGCTCATCGCGCGCATCGCCTTGCCGGCGCGCGTGCGCGTCAGGAACACGTGCAGCAGCGTGATAATCGCGGCCGCTGCTGCAACGATATAGATATGGCGTTCGGCGAAACGGAAATCGCCGATGATGAGCGGCGGCCGAATCCCGCTTTCGAACACCCGATCCTGGGGCCCCCAGATCAGCTGGACGACGGAGCGGATCATCAGGGCCACGCCGAACGACGCGATGACCGTCGCTACGCTGTGTCGCGCACGCAGCGGCTGGTAGAACAGGCGATCGAGCAGCAGGGCCGCCGCGGCCGTGGCGGCGATTGCGAACGGCAGCGCCCAGAGCGCCGGCACCGCCAGCGTGGTCGCGACGGCCAGCGCGAAATAGGCGCCGAGCGTCAGCAGGTCGCCGTGCGCGAAATGGGCAAAGCGGAGGATGCCGAACACGAGCGACAGGCCGATCGCGCCGAGCGCATAGATGCAGCCGAGCACGATGCCGGGAATCAGGTAGAAATTGATCAGCTCGATCACGCCTGGCCCCCGAGGAAGGAGCGGGCGACCTCGGGATCGGCCAGCAGGGTTGGACCCGTTCCGGAGAAGCGGTTGCGGCCGCCGGCGAGGACGTAGCCGCGGCTCGCCAGCCGGAGGGCGTAGCGCGCGTTCTGCTCGACCATCAGCACGGCGATGCCGGCACGGTTGATCTCGACGATCCTGTCGAAGATCTGCTCGATGAATAGCGGCGACAAGCCGACAGTCGGCTCGTCGAGGAGGAGGATACGCGGCTCGAGCATCAGCGCACGGCCGATCGCGACCATCTGGCGCTGGCCGCCGGACAAGGTGCCGGCCGGCGAGCGCCGGCGCTCGGCCAGCGGCGGAAAGAGGGAATAGACCCGGTCATACGCCGTGCTGATGTCGCCGCGGCGGATGTACGCGCCCATTTCCAGATTTTCGTGCACCGTCAGGTTCGGAAATATGTTGCGTTCCTGCGGCACGTACCCCATCCCTCGCGGCACGATCGCGTCCGGCGCCGCGCCCGTGATGTCCTCCCCAAGCAGGGTGACGCGGCCCTCGCGGAGCTTTACGAGTCCGAACAATGCCTTGAGTGCCGTGGATTTGCCTGCGCCGTTCGGTCCGACGATGACAGCGATGTCCGTCGATTCGACCGCCAGGCTCACGCCGTTCAGGACATCGGCATCGCCATAGCCGCCTACCAGCCCGTCCGCCGTCAGGATGGCGCTCATGCGCTTGCCCCAGCGGCGCCGAGGTAGGCTTCGACCACGCGCGGGTCGCGCCGGATCTCGTCGAGCGCGCCCTGCATGAGGACCTCGCCCTGCGTCATCACGATGACAGGATGGCACAGCGCAGCGATCAAATTCATGTCGTGCTCGATCACAAAGAACGTAACGCCGCGCTCCTGGTTGAGAAACCGGATGCGCTCGGCGAGCTCGTTCATCAAGGTGCGGTTGACGCCGGCGGCGGGCTCGTCAAGCAGGACTACCTGCGCATCAGCCATCATCGCGCGACCGAGTTCCAGCAGCTTCTTCTGGCCGCCGGATAGGGTGCCCGCCGGCGCGTCGCGCAGATGATCCAACCTCAGGAACTCGAGCGTCTCCTCCGCGCGGCGGCGCAGGGCTGCTTCTTCCGCCGCAACGCGACGGGCGCGGAGCCATGCGCCGAGCAGGCGCTCGCCGCTTTGCCGCGACGGCACAAGCATCAAGTTCTCTACGACAGTCAGCGTCGCGAACTCATGCGGGATCTGGAAGGTACGGACGAGTCCGCGGCGGAACAGGACGTGCGGCGGCACGCCGGTGACGTCCTCGCCCGCGAGCTCGATGCGGCCCTGGGCCGGCCTCAGGAAGCCAGCGACGATGTTGAACAGCGTGGTCTTGCCCGCGCCGTTGGGTCCGATCAGGCCGGTGATCGTTCCCCGCTCGACCTCGAGCGAACAGTCCCGGACCGCGCGGATGCCGCCGAACGACAAGGATACGTTGGAGACTCGAATCAACCGACCTGTCGGCGCCGCTTTCCGGCGACGGTCCTCCCTCAATCTTGTGGCCTCAGCTTACCCCAAGGTGCGCTCCACACCAGCGCAAAAATGAAGCATATTCGCTGTTGCATTTGACCGCCCCGCGACGGGCCACTATCGTCCAATCGTCACTGGAGCGGGGCAGGATCGTGCAGTCGAAGGGAGTGCTGACGCGGACGGGGTACGAGCTGATGCGCTCGCCGATGCGCGCGCTTCCTAAGCAGAATATCGCCGATCTCGCACGATGGGGCTTCGACAGGGATGACGTGATCCCGTTGTGGTTCGGCGAAAGCGATCTCACGACGCCGACATTCATTTGCGATGCCGCAAGCCGCGCGCTCGCGGCCGGACATACCTTCTATACGCATCAGCGTGGCATTCCGGAGCTGCGCAGCGCGCTTTCCACCTATATGAGCGGGCTCTACCGAAAGCCGGTCGGCGTCGAGCGCATCACGGCCACGTCCGGTGGCATGGCGGGCATCCTGATGTCGATGGAGATGCTGCTTCAGCCGGGCGACAACGTGATCGTTGTCGAGCCGGTTTGGCCGAACATCCAGGGCGCCATCCACATCATGGGCGGGACCAAGCGCTCGGTAAGCATGGAGCCGGGCAACGATGGCTGGCGTCTCGACATGCGCAAGGTCGAGGCGGCATGCGATGAGCGTACGCGCGCGGTCTTCCTTGCCTCGCCCGGCAACCCGACGGGCTGGATGATCACGGCCGAGCAGCAACGCGCGTTGCTCGACCTCGCCAGATCGCGGGGCTTCTGGATCATATCCGACGAGGTCTACACCCGGCTCGTCTACGACCGGCCCGTGGCGCCGTCCTTCCTCGATATCGCCGGAGCAGAGGATCCTGTCATTGTCATCAACAGCTTCTCCAAGAGCTGGGCGATGACCGGGTGGCGGGTTGGCTGGTTGACGCATCCCGCCTCAATCGGCGACACGCTGGCTCAGGTCGTTCAATACAACACCAGCGGCACCGCGACGTTCATTCAGCACGCGGCGACCGCCGCGATCACCGAAGGCGAGGGCTTCGTAGCCGAGATGCGCAGGCGCTGCCAAGCCGGGCGCGATATCGCATGCGACGCGCTGGAGCGGATGCGCCGCGTCCGCCTGCCGGCGCGCCCGGCGGGCGGCATGTATGTCTTCTTCGAGGTCGAGGGCATGACCGACTCGCTGGCGATGTGCGGCCAGATCTTCGAGCGCACTGGCGTCGGCCTTGCGCCGGGATCGGCCTTTGCGGAAGGCTGCGACAACTATCTTCGTGCCTGCATCGCGTTGTCGCCGGAAAAGCTGCACGAGGCGATGAAGCGGATTGCCCCGCTGTTGAGCTGAGCGGGGCACGCCCGGGCCTACGCGTAGCCGATATACGCCTCTCGCACGCGAGGATCGTTGGCGAGCGAGGCGCCGTCGCCGCTGAGCACGATCCGCCCATGCTCCACGACATAGGCCCGATCCGCCATCGCCAGCGACCGGGCGACGTCCTGCTCGGCCATGAGGATCGTGAGCCCTTCGCTCTTGAGGTGGGTCACAGTGTCGAACACATGGCTCGCAGCCAGCGGCGCAAGCCCCAGCGTCGGCTCGTCCAGCAGCATGACGCGCGGCAGGGCCATGAGGCCGCGGCCGATCGCCAGCATCTGCTGCTCTCCCCCGGAGAGGGTACCCGCAAGCTGCCGGCGGCGCTCGGCCAGGCGCGGGAACATCGCGAAGACGCGATCCATCGTCACGCGGGACGCCGCACGCGCACGCCGCGCGTACGCGCCGAGCCGGAGATTCTCCTGGACCGACATCTGCGGGAAGACGAGGCGGCCCTCCGGCACGAGAACCAGGCCGCGCTCGACACGTTCGCTGGATCTCATACCGCGAATGCTTTCGCCGTCTAGGCGAATGTCGCCCGCTTCCGGCGGAAGCAGTCCCGTGACGATCCGCATGATCGTGGTCTTGCCGGCGCCGTTGCCCCCGATGAGAACGGAGATCGAGGAGGGTTCCGCCACGAAGGAAACGTCGTGCACAATCTTGGCGGCGCCGTAGCCGCCTGAGACGCTGATGATCTCAAGACGGCACGCTGTCATGGCGTCGATCCGAGATAGGCGTCGTGCACGCGAGGATCTTCGGCGATCTGCGCCGGCGTGCCTTCGGCGATCAGCTCGCCATGATGCAAGACCGCAATGCGGTCCGCGAAGCGCATCAGCGCGCGCATAACGTGCTCAATGATCAGGATGGTCAGGCTGCGCTCGCGGTGGATGCGCCGGAGCACGTCGAGCATCTCGGTGACCTCGGCCGCGGTGCACCCCGCGAGCACCTCGTCGAGCAGCAGGAGCCGGCATCCAGTGGCGAGCGCGCGCGCGACCTCGAGCTTCTTCTGCGCCGACAGCGTGAGCTCCTCGGCCGGGGTGTCGGCGCGGTCGCCGAGGCCGATCAGGTCGAGGATCTGTTCCGCGCGCTCGCTCGCCGCGCGCATGGTAGCGGCGGGTTCCGCGCCGAACAGGGCGGCGGTGGCCACGCTCTGGCGCACGCTGAGGCCGGAGAACGGTCGCACAATCTGAAAGGTGCGGCAGATGCCGCGGCGGCAGATCTGGTCGGGCCGTAGCGCCACGATCGAGGTGCCGCGGTAGCGGACGTCGCCTGATGTCGGCCTCAGGTGCCCGGCGACGATGCCGAACAGTGTCGTTTTGCCGGCGCCGTTGGCACCCATCAATCCCATGATCATGCCTTCGGCGAGCGACAGCGAGACATTGTCGAGCGCGTGCACGCCGCCGAACGACTTGGTTAGATGCCTGATCTCGAGCAGAGTGGTCATGCCCGCTGCCTCAGAAGTCGGCCGCAGACGCCGCCTGGCGCGAACAGCACGAAGGCGATCAGAAGCAGGCCGATGATGATCATGTAGACCTGCGGCGCACGCGCCCACAGGAACTCCGAGACGAGAACCAGGAGGCCCGCCCCGAGGATCGGGCCGCGAATGTCATCGCTGCCGCCGATGATAGCCATCGTCACCATTGTCAGAGAAATCATCGGGTCGAACGCGGGCACCGGCTCGAAATAGGAAGAGCGCAGCACCATGGTGCCGCCGACCATGCCCGGCACGATCGAGGATAGGGCGAATGCCAGCAGCTTGAACCGGGCGATCGGGATGCCGATGGTCTCGGCCGCTTCCTCGTTCTCTCGGATGGCCATGAGCCCATGGCCGAACCGGCTCCGCCGCACGAGCCAGGCGAGCGCGGTCGCGAGCCCGGCAAGCACCAGCATGACGCCGAACAGCGTCTGCAGGCTGGGCCCGCCAAACATGATCCGACTGAACTTGCCGAGGTAGGATTCGAGCGCGATGACGCCGTATTTCACGAGCTCGGCGAGGCCGAAGGTGAGGATCACGAAGTAGGGGCCGCGGACGCGCAGGACCGGATAGCCGATCAGCATCGCGAAGGTGAAGGCCGCGGCACCAGCGAGCGGCAAGGAAACCAGCAGCGGCAGGCCTGTGCCGAGCAGGACGACGACATACGCGCCCAGGCCGTAGAAGACGACGTGGCCGATCGACACGTAGCCCGTCAGACCCGAAAGCACGGTCCAGCTCTGCGTGAGCGCGACCCACATCAGGAACGACAGGCCGACGCCGACCGCGTAATCGCCGGCATAGAACGGCAGTCCCGCCACCGCGAGGAAGCTCAGCGCGAGCGCGATATCAAGCCAGCGCGCCCTCACCGGAACAGCCTCGCGCCGCCGAGCAGCCCCTGTGGCCGCAGCATGAGGATGCCGACGAAGACCGCATAGAGGAGGATCGAGCGGAGGCTCGGGGAGGTCAGCGCGACACCGTATGTCTCAATCGCGCCGAGGATGAATCCGGCGATGATGCCGCCCGTCAGGTTGCCGAGGCCGCCGAGGATCACGACAACGAAGGCGGCGATTGTGAACGGGAATCCCATGAACGGCGAGATCTGCTCGGTCATGCTGATCAAGCATCCCGCGATCGCGGCGAGCGCGAAGCCGAGCCCAAAGGCGGTGAGCTGGACCCGGTCGGTGTCGATGCCGACGACCGCGGCGGCGTCGCGACTCTGGATCAGCGCCTTGATCGCCAGGCCGAGAATGTGGAAGCGGAGGAACAGCCAGACACCGATGCAGGCCGTGAGCGCGATCGCCAACGCCAGCAGCCTGTTGCCGGTCACAAAGACGTCGCCGATGCGCCAGACCATGTCGAGGAACTGATATCCCCGCGGTGTCGCCGAGAAGGCGAAAGCGGCTAGGTTCTGCACGATCACCGAGATGCCGAAGAACAGCAGCAGCGAGTTCGCTTCAAGCCGTCGGGCGGTGCGCCGCTCCGCAACCAGCCGCCGGAACAGGCCGAGATAGAGCGCGCCGCCGACCAGGGCTGCCGCAGCCGCCGAAAGAACCAGGGACAGGAGCGGCGAGAGGCCCAGCAACGAGAAGCACCAGTAGGTCGCGTAGGCGCCGATCATCACCACGTCGCCATGCGCGACGTTGAGCAGGCGCATCGTTCCATAGACGAGATTGAGGCCGATCGCGACCAGCGCGTAGAGCGCGCCCGCGACCGCGGCCGCAAAGAGAAGCTGCCCGGAAAGCAGGACATCCATTGCGGCCGCGGTCATCCGGCTTCATTCCGCCCCGATGCAGCGAGACGCGGCAGTCAACCGGATCACCACTGCGTTTTCGGACGGTATTTCGACGTCGCGAAGGATGCCGGCCAGACCAGGCGGATCTCATCGCCCTGGATCTGGATGAAGGCCGTCGGCGTCACCGCGTTCTGCACGCCCTGGAACTTCACGGGTCCGTTCACGGTGTCGAACGTTTCGGTGCTGATGACCTGGCGCAGCTTGGCCCGGTCCAGCCCGGCCTTCGCCACGGCCTGCTCGAGGATCTCCATGGTCATGTAGCCGAGCACCGAGTCGAGATAATCCGGCCGCTCGTTATATTTCTTCGTGTAGGCCTCGCTGAACGGTTTCGCCTTGGTCCATTCCGGCCGATACGGATCCCAGTGCCCGAGCGTGACGATCCCGTCGGCTGCCTTGCCCAAGGCCTTGCTGAAGAAATCCATGCCGGGGCCAACCGCCGCGAACTGGAACGGCGCGCGAATGTCGAGTTCCTTGGCTTGCTTCGCATACAGGGCCGAGTCCGTCGGGTATGAGAGGGCCAGAACGGCATCGGGATTGGCGCGCTTCACCGCCGACAGCATCGCTGTCATGTCCTTGATGTCGGGCGGGTAGTCCTCGTTCACGACGACCTTGATGCCTTCCTTCTGCAGCGCGGGGACGAGGAAGCTCTTGATTTCCTTGGCGAAGGGCAGGGCGTTGGCAAGCACGGCCGCGGACTGGACGTTGTTGGCCTTGGCCATCGCGCTGAGCTCGCTGGCGATGCGGTCGGGGATCGCCGAGGTCGGGAACCAGATGTTGCCGGGCTTGATGTCGCGCAGCGCCACCGACGCCGCGGTGCAGCCGACCATCGGGAACTGGAAGCGCTCCAGCACAGGCGCGATCGCGATATGGAACGGCGTTCCCCAAGGTGCCGCGAGCAGGTCGACCTTGTCGTCGGTGATCAGCTTCTCGTAGATGCGCACCGCATTGGCCGGGTTCGACTGGTCGTCATACGACACGAACTGGACCGGCCGTTTCACGCCACCGACGTCGATCCCGCCGCGCGCGTTCACGACCTCCAGCCACAGATCGTATGCCTTGATCTGATCCGCTGCGGCTTGGGCAAAGAGCCCCGTCTTGGAAATCGCAAAGCCGATGCGAACGGGCTTGTTGTCCTGGGCGGTGGCGCCGGTCGCTAGGCCGAGCACAACCGCCACCGCGAGAAGAAACAACCTCACCATGTGCACCTCCCGTTATCGATTGCCGTCTTTGTCATCCATGCTTGAGCCCGTGGCCCGCGGGTGCCACCCGACCCGCCTTTGATGGCGGGCGGTTCCTATGCATACGCGCGCTCTTGTTCCAGCATCGCGCGCAGGATGCGCTCGGGCGTCATCGGCAGCTGCCGGATGCGCACGCCGGTCGCGTCGGCGACGGCGTTGGCGATAGCAGCGGCGACGACGTTGATTCCGATTTCGCCGACCCCTTTGGCGCCGAAGGGTCCGTCAGGCTCCGGGTGCTCCACGATGTGTGAGTGGATCTCGTAGGGCGCATCGCGGCTGGTGGGAACCTTGTAGTCCATCAAGGTTGGATTGGCGAGCCGCGCACCGTCCCAGACCATTTCTTCAGTGAGCGCGAAGCCCAGGCCCTGTACGAACGCTCCCTCCAGCTGTCCTTCAACTGATTTGCGGTTGATCGCACGCCCGGCGTCCGCGACCGTCCAGGCGCGCAGCACC
>DATAAP010000420.1:0-3656 GCA_036260035.1 Alphaproteobacteria bacterium
GCCCGCAACAATGCTAGGGCCGGCAAGCCCGGTGTCGTTACTGGCCGACCGCGGTGCCGGGACGACGCTCGGCGCTGCCGGGTCCGGTCGGTTCGGACATGGTCTCTTCGCCGCCGGGGCTGCGTCGACCCTCGGCGGGCGCGCTGTCGGCAGCGCCGGCCGCGGCGCCGCGCCCGGTGGCGCCGAACGTGCCGCTGGCGCTGTCGCTATCGGTGCCGTAGCGCAGACGCGTGCGCGTGCCATCGAGATCGCGGCTAGGCACAGGGTCGCCGACGGCGCGATCAGCTGGTGGTATGGCGGGAGGCGGGGTCTGGGCAATCGCCCATCCGGCGATCAGGAACAGGCAGGCGACCACCGTGGCGGTCGCAAAGCGCAGGGGCATGGTTCCACCTTTCCGAGCGGAAAACGCCACCGCAGACAGGCCGGTTCCGAGCCCAACTGCGGCGTGGCCGAGCATGGCGGGCTCTGCCCGCATGTGCGATGACGCTGCGGTGTAAGACAGCAAGCTGCGCTGGTGTGGCGCGATGGCTCGGCTTTGCGATGTGCGCTGCAGTGTTCGCGATTGCCATCGACCGGGCTCATGCGCAGGACGTCGCCCCCGGTGCCCCGCTGCTGGAGTTCGCGGTCGAGCGCAATAACGAGCAAATTGGCTTCCACCGGATCCGCTTCAGCCGTGAGGGCGACAGCCTCGTCGTCGATACCGAAGTGAGCGTCCGTGTTACCGCGCTTTTCGTGACGGTCTACCGCTTCAGCCATCGTGCGCGCGAGGTGTGGACGGGCGGGCGGCTCGTCGCTCTCGACGCCGAAACCGATGACGATGGAACGCCGCACCGGCTCTCCGTCCGCGAGGAAGGCGGCGCGTTGCGCGTCACGCACAACGGTGAGACTTCGTTCGTCGGCGCCGGCCTGATGCCGACCAGCCTGTGGAACAAGGCGGCCACCGACCAGACCGTGCTGCTCGGGACACTTCGCGGCGATGCCATGCCGACGCGCGTGACCCGCCTCGGTGCCGAGAGGATCTCCGGCCCCGGGGGAGAGCTGGAAGCCGACGGGTTCGTGATCAATGCGAGCCCCGACTATAAGCGCTGGGTCTGGTACGACCATTCAGGTCGCCTAGTCGCGGCGCGCCTTCTCGGCCGCGACGGTTCGCTCGTGACGTATCGCTTGCGCTGACGCGCGCAAGGGCAGCGCGATTGACCGCGCGCGGCGCGGCGCGCTAGCTTGCGGCCGTTCAACAGCCATAACAAGAACTGTTGGTGTCGCCATCTGCCGGTGCGCGGCCGACTTCAAGGCTGGACGGGAGGAGCGATGCGCAAGGTTTCGTGGGGCGTGCTGGGCGTTTCGAAGATGGCGGTCGAGCGGACGATTCCCGCCATGCAGCTCGGTCGGCTCTCCAGCATCGATGCGATCGCCTCGCGCCAGGCGGTGCGCGCCGAAGCCTGCGCCAAGCAGCTCGGGATCGCCAAGGCCTATTCCTCCTACGAGGCCCTGCTCGCGGATCCGGACATTGAGGCGGTCTATAATCCGCTGCCCAACAATCTGCACGCGGAGTGGACGGAGAAAGCACTCGCGGCGGGCAAGCACGTGCTGTGCGAGAAACCGATCGCGATGAACGTCAGGGAGGCCGAGCGCCTAGTGGAGGCGCAGCGCCGCAGCGGCCGGCTGGTGATGGAGGCGTTCATGGCGCGCGTCCATCCGCAATGGCTCAAGGTCCGCGAGATCATCGCCTCGGACCGGATCGGGGCCGTGCATGCGGTGAGCGGCGTCGTGTCGTATAACAACCCGGATCCCGCCAACATCCGCAACATCCTCGAAGTGGGTGGCGGCGGGATCATGGATATCGGCTGCTATATGGTGTATTTCGCCCGCTTCGCCTTCGCCGCGGAGCCGCAGGCGGTGATGAGCCTGATCGATCGCGATCCGAAGATGCGGACCGACCGGATCGCGAGCGTGCTGATGCGGTTCCCGCAAGGGCAGGCAAATTTCGTCTGCTCGACTCAGCTCGCGCGCGCGCAGCGCTTTCAGATCTTGGGAACCGCGGGCCATATCACCGTCGAAGTGCCGATCAACGCGCCGAACGACCGGCCATGCCGCCTGATCGTCGATGACGGGCGCGATGTTCTCGGCAGCGGGGCCGAGGTGATCGAGCTGCCGGTGTGCAACCAGTATACGCTGCAGGGCGACGCGTTCTCGGCCTGCATCCGCGACGGCGATGCGCCCGCGGTCTCGCTTACCGACTCGGTGATGAACATGCGCGTCATCGACGCGATTTTCCGTTCGGAGAAATCGGCGCAATGGGAGAAGCCATGACTCTGGCCCGAAGCAAACTGTCGGAGGGGTTCGGGATCGCGCTGCGCGGCGTCGACCTGTCGCAGCCGCTCGACGACCGGACATTTCGCGAGATCGAGCAGGCCTTCTTCGACGGGCAGGTGCTGGCGATCAAGGAGCAGCGGCTCGCGCCGGCGCAGTTCGTCGCGTTCGCGCGCCGGTTCGGCAAGCCGGAGCCGCACGTAATCGACCAGTTCCATCTGCCTGGTCATCCAGACATCCTGATCCTGTCGAACCGGGTCGAGAACGGAAAGCCGCTCGGCCTCGCCGATGCGGGCACGTACTTCCACACCGATTACTCGTATCTCGACGTTCCGGCGCGGGTGACGATGCTCCATGCGCTCGAGATGCCGCGCGAGGGCGGCAACACGCTCTTCGCCAATATGTACGCGGCCTATGAGGATCTTCCCGAGGCGATGAAGCGCCGCATCGAGGATCTGGTCGTGCTGCACCATTACGGCAACCGCGACGACCTGAACGAGGACTCGCGCACCGCCGCATCGCGCCTGACCGGCGGCCAGAAGGACAAGATGAACTGGGTGCGGCACCGGCTCGTCCGCACGCATTACGGAACCGGCCGCAAGGCGCTCTATGCTGTTTCCGGCAGCTCTTTCGGCATCGAAGGCATGCCAGACGACGAGGCCGTGGCGCTGCTGGACGAGCTGAAGCACCACGCGCTGCAGGAGAAGTACCGTTACAGCCACCGTTACGAAGTCGGCGACGTCGTGCTTTGGGACGATCTCGCCACCCTGCATTCCGCGACGCTGACCGATCCGGCGCAGCCGCGCACGCTCTGGCGCATCACGGTCAAGGAGCCTATCGGCGCGTGGGCCTGAGCACCAACTCTAAAAAAGGAACTTAGGATGACCGGCCCCAGCCAGCCGACCACGAGCATTGCCTTTCCCCGCATCGACGACCTCAAGGGCCGCGTATGCCTTGTGACGGGCGCGTCAACAGGAATTGGAGCGGCGGTCGCACGCGCGCTCGGCGCGCAGGGCGCGCGCGTCGCCGTCCACTATAACCAGAGCAAGGACGCGGCGAACGAGGTCGTCGCCGCCATCAAGGCGGCCGGCGGGGAGGGCTTTGCGATCGGCGGCGACGTCTCGCGGGTCAAGGTGGTCACCGAGATCGTCGATCGGACTGCGTCACATTTCGGGCAGTTGGACATCCTGATCAACAACGCGGGCAGCCTGGTGAAGCGCGTGCCGATCTTCGAGACGACGGAAGAGCATTTCGATGCGGTGATGGATCTCAACGTGCGCTCGGTCGTGGCAGCCTGCCGCGCGGCGATCCCGCATTTCCGCAAGCAGGGGCGCGGCAATATCATC
>DATAAP010000421.1:0-2661 GCA_036260035.1 Alphaproteobacteria bacterium
GATCCGACTCGACGATGCGCGCGCGCGACAACTCGCGGGCGAGGAAGTCGAGGATACGGATCGTCTCGGGCTGCGCATGCGTAGCTGTCAGCTGGTCGAGCCGGCTGAAGTCGCGCCGCGTGAGCTGGATCTCAGGAAGGATATGGTCGTACATGGCAGTCTCCAATGGGCTGATCGGCCATTCGTGAGCAGTTGGCCGGCAGTGCGCGTCAGCCGGCACCGGGGCCAAAGTCGTCCGGCTCGCTTGTCGTAGATCAGCGCGCGCGATTGCAGCTCGCCGCCGAGATCGGCGCGAAACAGCGCGAGTTCGTTTCGAACATTACCGTCTCCCTTACATGCGAATGGATGTTGCAGCCGACGCAATCCGCCCAGCGCGGTCGCAGTCCGGTTGGTCGAACGCGGATCTTCTGTTTTTGTATGAGCCCCGGCCCGTCCAGTGACGCGTCGCGCGTCAGCGACTCAGCGGGGCTGCTGCAACGGTTTGGCGCTGCGCACTCCCCGGACGAGCCGGTGCTTCAGAGCGGAAAAAGAGAAGCGGGTGGGCAGGCGCATAGTGCCGACAACATATGACGTGTGCGCGGCGGTTTCAACCATGCGGGCGGCCGGCTACCGCGCCCTGCTGGCATTCGCGTTCTCGCTCGCCTCCTCGAACAGCCAGTCTCGGAAAGCCTTGACCTTCGGGGCCGTCACCAGCGCCGGCGGAATAACGACCCAGATCGCGAAGTCGACCGGCATGGCCTTGCCGAAGGGTCGCACGAGGCGGCCTGCGGCGAGATCCTGCGCCGCGAACACGTCGCGCGCCAACGTAACGCCGCGCCCGTTGATCGCCGCGTCGAGGGCGAGCGCCACCTGGTTGAAGCGCAGCCCGTGGCTCGTGTCGATGTCGGTGACGCCCGCGGCGCGCAGCCACATCGCCCAGTCGGGCCCGCGCGGGTCGAGCGTCGTCGTCTCGTCATGGATCAGCGTGTGGTGGCGCAGGTCTTCGGGCTTGCGCAGCGGTTGCTTGCCCTTGAGTAGGGCAGGCGAGCACACCGGAAAGACTTCGCTGCGCAGCAGCAGCTCAGTGTGCAGGCCGGGATAATTGCCCGTGCCGTACCGGAGCCCGACATGCATATCCTCGCGCATTAGGTCGACCATGCGCATCGAGGCGTCGATGCGTAGATCGATGGCGGGGTGGCGCGCGTGAAACCGCTCGAGGCGCGGCAACAGCCATTTCGCCGCGATCGCCGGCGAGGCGGTCACCGTGAGGATGCCGACGCTCTCGCCCTGGCGCGCACGCGCGACCGCCTCGGCGATGCGTTCGAAACCGTCGCGCAATCCCGGCAGGCAGGCCTGGCCTGCATCGGTCAAGCGCACCGCGCGGTTGAGCCGCTTGAACAGCTTCACGCCGAGATCGGCCTCGAGCGCCTTGATCTGATGGCTGATTGCGGCCGGCGTCACGTTCAGCTCCTCGGCCGCGGCGTTGAAGCTGAGATGGCGCGCCGCAGCCTCGAAGGCGCGCAACGCATTGAGGGGCGGTAATCGGGCCATATCGGCTTATTTATCCTAATCCGAAGCAGGATGAAAGGTCGTTTGTCCGGTGCTCGGCGAGGTGCGAGCCTCTAGTCAGCCGAAGGAGGTTGACATGAGGATTTCTAATCCGGTGGCCCCGTTGATCGACGTGAATGGCTGGTTCAAGGCAGCGACCGAGCGCCGCGAGCTGCTGGCGATGGACGACCGCATGCTCCGCGACATCGGCATCACGCGTACCGATGCCGTGCGTATCGTCGACGAGCATCCGTCGCGCCTCATCGCGTTGCGCAAGCCTTCGCCGCCACGGCTGGAACCGCTCGACCGCGCGGTGATCAATGCGCATATCGCGCGGGCGCACCGCCTTCGGAACGAGGCCTACCGCAGGGCCTTCGCCGCGCTATGGCGGTGGCTGCGGCCTCAGCCGAAGGCGCGGATCAGGAAGCTCGCGCCGGTCGCGAGGTAGACGATGTAGAGCACGGCGGTGAAGCGGGACTCGTCGAGCCGCGCGTGCACGCGCTGGCCCAGCCACAGGCCGACATAAGTCGGGACTGTGGCCGCGGCCGACAGCGCCAGCTCCTGCGGGCCCGCACCGCCGAAACTGACGAGCCCGATCGTCAGGCCGATATTACCGGCGACGAAGAACTGCGATACCGCCGCGACGAACTCGCCCTTCTTCAGGCGCAAGCAGGCGAGGTACATCATGACCGGCGGCCCGTAGATGCCGGTGAAGCCGCCAAGCACGCCGCCGGCGCCGGCCGCAACCGGCGCAGCCCACGGCTCCTGCGCGGGCTTGATCTGCATGGACGGCCGGAAGCGCAAGGTCAGCGTCAGCAGGATCAGCGTCGTGCCGAGGATCGTGTAGAGGATCTTCTCGTCGATCGTCACCAGCGCCTGTGCCGTGAGGGCAATAGTGGCGACGAGCACGATCATGCTCAGCCAGAAGCGGCGGAAGGTCGGCGAGGCGAGACCGCCCTGGAAGCTCTGCGCCAAGTTGGTGACGAAGATTGGCACGATCACCAGCGCCACGGCCGTCTTCAGCGGGACCGCGAAGGTCAGCAGCGGCATCGACACGAGCGGCAGGCCGAGCCCGACGACCCCCTTCAATAATCCGCCGAGGAATAACGACAGGAAGACGTAGAGAATCGTCGG
>DATAAP010000422.1:0-1677 GCA_036260035.1 Alphaproteobacteria bacterium
GGCGCCTTGCTGCCTACACGATCAAGAGCCGTCTGCCGGTCGTGTCGTCCGACCTGTCAAAGGAGGAGCGGTTCCAGGTTCATCCGATCGTTCGCGAGCGGGGATACAAGAGCGTCGCCGCCGTCACGATCGGCGGCGCCCACCAGCCTTTCGGCATACTGACCTGCGCCAGCGACCGCCTCGACGCGTTCTCGGCCGGCGGCATCAACTTCATGCAGGCGGTCGCCAATGTGCTTGCGAGCGCCATCCAGCTTCGCCAACAAGCCGCGCGCCTGCGTGCCATTCTCGACAACTCGGTTGATGCCATCCTCAGCGTCGACGAGCAGGGCCACATCCAGAGCGCCAATCAGGCGGTCGAGCGCATCTACGGCTACAGCGAGGCAGACCTCCTTGATCGCGACGTGACGCTGCTGCTCGCGGAGCGCCATCGCGCGTCGTTCAAGGACAAGCTCCGTGGAAATGGCCGGCCCGGCGGAGTCAACCTGGAGATCGAAGGCGTGCGCCGCAATGGCGTCGAGTTTCCGGTCGATATCGGCATCCGCGAGCTGCAGCTCGGCACCAGGCGCGTGTTCATCGCCACGATCCGCGACGCCACCGAGCGGAAAGCGACCGAGCAGCACCTTCGGCACGCGCAGAAGATGGAGGCGATCGGCCAGTTGACCGGCGGGATCGCCCACGACTTCAACAACATGCTGACGATCATCCTTGGCAACGCCGAGATGCTGCTGGAGACGATAGCCCCGGGCGCCCAGCGCGAGCGCGCACAGGCGAACATGATCGTGTCGGCTGCCAACAGCGGGGCCCAGCTCACGCAGCGCCTCCTCGCCTTCGCACGCCAGCAGACGCTCGCCACCGTCGCATTCGACGTGAACGCCCTGGTGATGAAGACGGCCAGCCTCCTGCAGCGCGCGCTCGGCGAACACGTGATCATCAGACACGAGCTCACCGAAGATGTCCCTCTGGTCTTTGCCGACCCGTCGCAGCTCGAGAACGCCCTTGTCAATCTGGCCGTGAACGGACGCGACGCGATGCCGGAAGGCGGCGTGCTGTCGATCCGGACGGCGCGCTCGCGTCTGGACGATGTGCCCGCCGAACTCGGTGCCGGCGAATATGTGATGCTTGCCGTGAGCGACACGGGCACTGGTATGACGCCCGAGGTGCTCAGCCGCGCCTTCGAGCCGTTCTTCACGACCAAGGAGGTCGGAAAGGGCACCGGCCTCGGCCTGTCGATGGTCTATGGCTTCGTGACGCAGTCGCGCGGCCATGTGCGTATCGAGAGCGAACTCGGCCGCGGCACGACCGTGAGGCTTTACCTGCCGCAAGCGCCTGCGGGGGCCGACGAGGCCGCGCTACCTGCCGAGTCGTCGCACGTGCCGCAGGGTTTCGGTTCCATCCTTGTCGTTGAGGACAATGCCGACGTGCGTCGCCTCGCGGCTAGCCGCCTGAAGAACCTCGGCTATACCGTGATCGAAGCCGAGGACGCCACGTCGGCGCTCGAGATCATCGACTCCGACCGCCCGCTCGACCTCCTGTTCACGGATGTCGTAATGCCAGGCGGAATCAATGGCCGCGAGCTTGCGACCCGCGCCCGCAGCCGCCGCCCTGACCTTCGGATCCTGCTCGCCTCAGGCCATAGCGAGCTTGCGCGCTTCGCGCCTTCGAACGAGCCGTTCGAAG
>DATAAP010000423.1:0-4252 GCA_036260035.1 Alphaproteobacteria bacterium
TGAAGCCGGGCGGCAATGCCACGACGCGGTCGCCGTGGCTCATCCAGACCTGCTCGCGCGAGCCCTTGGGCCACAGCCCTTCGAACAGCGCGCACTCGTCCTTGACGTCGAGGAAGGCGCGGCCGAACTCGCGGTGGTCGCTCGGCTCGACGCGGCCGCCGAGCTGCGCGCACATGGTTTGCTGCCCGTAGCAGATGCCGAGCACCGGCACGCCCATCTTGAAGACCAGCTCCGGCGCCCGCGGCGTGGTGCTGCTGGTCACCGAGGCAGGGCCGCCCGAGAGGATGATCGCCTTGGGCGCGAAGCGGTTGATCGCCTCGTCGCTCATGCTGAACGGGTGGATTTCGCAGTAGACGCCCGATTCGCGCAGCCGCCGCGCAATGAGCTGGGTGACCTGGCTGCCGAAATCGAGGATCAGGACGCGGTCTGTCACGAGGCCTCCACCCCTACAGGAGAAGGCCGCGATAGATAGCCGGGATCAGCTTGCGGAACAAGAACCGATGCGACCGATGGCGTTCTTCAGGTCGGGCCAGCCATAGGCGACCTCGTCGACCTCGCGGCCGCCGATTCGCTCGCGCCGCTCGGCGACTATCGTGCCGCCGAGTCGCTCATAGAAATAGCGCGAGGGATTGTCGCGCAGCACCCAGATCACCGCGCGGCCGCAATCGCGCTCGGCCAGTGCTGCAAACGCCGCGGAGAGCAGAAGCCGCCCGATACCGCGGTCCTGGTGCTCGGGCCGGACATAGAGGGTAAACACCTCACCGATTCGCGACTCGGCATATGGGCCGCCGGACGGCCGTCCGCTGGGCCGGCTGAGGCCGACGCTGGTCATGCCGACCACGCCGTATTGCGGCTCGGTGGCGACAATCACCGGCTGCACGTCGCTCCGGTTGCGAATCAGCCAGGCCCACTCGGCCGCCTGGCGCTCATACGACATGCCGAGAAGGCTGCGGTCCGGAATGATGCCGGCATAAGTCGCACGCCACGTATCGACATAGACTTTCGCGATGTCGCTGGCGTTATTGACGGTCGCGCGACCGATGATGGTCATGCACAAAGCCTATCATGTTTTCTCGACTGCGCCAGCGCGCTCGAGCGATTTCTCGAATACCGCGGCAAAGAATCCATCGGTGTTGTGGCGCGCGGGTGACAGTCGCAGGTAGAGGCCGCCTTCCGGCGCGGCGCGCCCGATGACGCGCAACCAGATCTCCGCGACCGGCACTGGGGTGAACTCAGGGTGCGTCATGCCGAACCACCCCGCCTGCTCCTCGTTCTCCTCCGGCAATAACGAGCAGGTCGCATAAACTATTCTCCCGCCCGGCCGCACGAGCCGCGCCGCACTCTCGAGGATCCGCCGCTGCAGCGCCGCGAGCTCGGCCGCATCTTCCGGCCGCAAGGTCCATTTAGCATCGGGATTGCGGCGCCACGTGCCCGTGCCGGTGCAGGGCGCATCGACCAGCACGCGGTCGAACTTCTCGCGCTGGCGCTTGAGCCAGGGATCGCGCTCGCTCGACAGGGCGCGCGACTCGACGTTGAAGACACCGGCGCGGCGCAGGCGCTTGGTCGCCCCCTCGAGCCGCTTGCCCGAGACGTCGCAGGCGACGATGTGGCCCTTGTTGTTCATGGCCGCCGCCATCGCCAGCGACTTGCCGCCTGCCCCCGCGCAGAAATCGCAGACGCGCATTCCTGGCCCCGGCTCGACCAGCAAGGCCGCGAGCTGCGAGCCCTCGTCCTGCACTTCGACCAGGCCATCGCGGAACGGCGCCAGCGTGCCCAGCGGCGGCCGGCCCTCGACGCGCAGCCCCAGCGGCGACCACGGCGTCGGCTCGACGCTGAGTCCTTCGGCGGCGAGCAGATGCAGGGCGGCCTCGCGCGTCGTCTTCAACGCATTGGCGCGCAGGTCGAGCGGCGCCGGTTCGGCAAGGGCCTTCATCTCCGCTTCAAGGTCGTCGGCGAAGCGCTCGCGCAGCGCCGGCTCGATCCAGGCCGGATAGTTGTGGCGCACGGCGAGCGGCTGGTCCGGATGGTCGAGCGACTGCCCGGCGAGCGCATCGGCAGCCTTGCGTTCGATGTCGCTCAGACGCTTCGGGCTGAACGGCGCGGAGCTGAACGCTTCCTGGAACCGCGCCGGCGTCCAGCCTTCGCTCAGCGCCAGCCAGGCGATCACGCGCAGGCGCTCGGTCGGCTCGGCGCCGGCCCGCGCCAGCCACCAGTCGAGCTGGGCGCGGCCACGCAGCACGCCATAGACCAGGCCAGCGATCGCGGCGCGGTCCTTCGAGCCGATATAGCGCCGGTTTTTGAAGTATGCGCCGGCGACTGCGTCGGCCGGTGCCGGCCGAGCTGCGATCTCGTCGAGCACTTCTATCGCCGCTTGGACGCGCGCGCCGGGTCTCATGTGTCTTTCATTGTTTTTACGCTTTTCCGCTGATGCGTGCTGTTTCACTGAGCAAACAGATTGACCGCCGCGCCTGCCCTGCCATTTCAGTCCGCTGCATTTGACCGTTTCACTGGTCGTACAGTTTGCGCCGCGTTGTCCTTTTACAGAGGCGCACTGCCGCAGCATAGCAATGATCCAACTCGTCCAGGCCTCTGCCCGATCGGGCGCTTCCGCACGCTATGGAAACGTCAGGATGCGAACGCGGGCCGAGCCTGCCGACTCCGGCAACAGCTGGTCAGGACAATACCTTTAGAAGCGCCTCGGCAAGCTCGGTGTCGAGAAAAGGCTTCTGCAGGAAGACCGCGTAACCCTTGGCGTCCGTCACCATGCTTTCCGGCAGCGAGCTCATCAGGATCACCGGAATGTTCCGATAATCCGGATTTTCGGCGAGCTTCCGGAGGGTCCCCGCCCCATTCAGCAGCGGCATCATGTAGTCGAGCAAGATGACGTCTGGCCTGGTCTCGGCGATGCGCTCAAGGCCCGCCCGCCCGTTGGAGGCCGTGATGACCCGATAACCGAGGTCGGCGAGCGCGAGCTCGATCACATTTGCAACGACCCACTCATCGTCGATGACCAAGACGGTCTTCATCGCGGCCGCCGATCAACCCTCGTCTAAGCTGCGCTCCGTTGAGCGGGGTGTGCCCGTCATGAGACCTTCCGCTGTCTTGGGAAGGCTGCCGAGCGAGAGTCCCTTGCTCGAAATGAGCAGCTCCCGCATCGCCGGATCGAAGGCGCTGTCGCGCATCTTGATGATGGACAGGGTGTGATGCAGACGGGCGCGCCACTCCACCAGGCGCAGGACGATCATGTTCTCCGCCACGGACGAAATGTTCGTCTGCGGCATGTTGATCTCTGAGCCGATGAGGCTCTGCGCTTCGATCGTGAAAAGCGTGGTCGCGTTCATGACGCGGAGCTGGTTCGAGAGCGCTGCGAAGAAATTCGACGTACGTTCCGGCCTGGCCGCGGCCGTCATGAAGCCGCCGAGGCCGTCCACCACCACGCGTGCTGCCTTCTGCTCGCGCACCGCTTCGATCAACCGATGGGCGAGCTCATCGAGCAGGTTCTCCGTTGGCGCCTGCCACACGATCTTCAGCTGCCCGCTGTCGATCGGCCGGTCGAGCGCCAGTCCGAGACGTTGGGCCTTGATGCGCAGCCGCTCGGGCGTCTCGTAGAAGCCGAAGAAAACCTTCGGCTGATCGTCCTTGACGGCGAGAAACTGCAGGCCCATCGACGTTTTTCCGGAACCGGACGGTCCAAGCAGGAGAGTCGTCGTGCCGCGGAACAGCCCACCGTCGATGACAGCGTCGAGCGCCGGGATGCCCGAGGAGATGCGATCGTTGCTCCAGGTCGACTCTGTCGGGGGGTGGGCATAAAGCGCCTCGAAGCGCGGATAGATGACGATGCCGTCGCCTGTAATTCGGAAGGCGTGCAGGCCGCGAATTGCGCCGCTACCACGGGACTTGCGCACTTCCAGGCTACGTTTCGCCTGAGCGCCGGCGAGTTCGCTGCTCAGCGTGACGATCCCGTCCACCATCGTGTGCTCTGGCGTAACGGCACTGCCACCGCTGCTCGTCAGGAGAAACATCGTGCAGCCGGAGAGGCTGGCGACCACCTGCAGCTCGTGAATGAACTTCTTGAACTCTGTCTCGGTGCCCGCATAGTCACCGACCGCCACAAGCCCGTCGAGGACCAGCAGGGTCACTTTCGACGTTGAAAGCTCACGCCGGATCAATGCGATCAGCCCCCGGAGCCCCTCTTCTTCAAGCACGCGGTAGCCACTGACATATGCTACCGACTTCGCGATCGCGTCAGGCC